>DAHO01000087.1 GCA_002498455.1 Euryarchaeota archaeon UBA602 | reverse complement strand
CCATTGGGAAACAGGCGCTCAATCATGAATGACCTCAAGACTCGCTTCGGCCACCGCCAAACAAGCCAGAAGATCATCCATTGTTGCTTGAAGCGAAGGGATGTTGCTGCTTTCGACCCGAACGACAAGTTCGACTTGCCCATCATCCATTTCAGTCAACTCGGCGTTGAACATTTCAGGGTCATCTGCCTCAATGGCGGAAATTAACGCCTGAGCGCGCTCCCTATCCCCAACCCAACGCGCTTCACAGGACGCCATGGCACTCGCACGAACATCTCATTGATGGCGCCATCGGTAGGAATCGCCATGACCTATCACTTCTTCGACCGTACATGCAAGGCCTGATGGCATGGTTTGATGACCACGCCCGCCCTCTTCCTTGGCGAACTCAGACAGTCTCACCTTGGGAATCCTTACTCGCTGAAATCATCCTTCAGCAGACTCGGATTGAAACAGGAATTCCCTACTGGGAACGAATTCGAACCGCTTATCCAAATCCAGCAGTTCTCGCTGCTGATACAGAAGAGAATCTACTGCTTCTTTGGCAAGGGTGTGGGTACTATGCGCGGGCACGAAACCTGTACAAGTTGGCTCAAGAACTTGAGGGAAAACCTCTGCCGAAGACCTACGATGCATTGCTCAAGTTACCCGGCATTGGTCCTTACACAGCAGCAGCCGTGGCCTCAATATCACACAACCAACCGGTTGCCTGTGTGGATGGGAATATCCGTAGAGTCATCTCAAGATTTCGTGCAAAACACATGACGGATTCACAACTCCAAAAGGAAGCATCAGTATTACTGAATACCACTCGTCCAGGAGATTGGAATCAAGCTTTGATGGATCTGGGTTCTCAGATTTGTACCCCTCGGAATCCAAAATGCAATCAGTGCCCAATCGAGGATAATTGCATGGCCACAAAATCCGAGGACGCAACAGAATGGCCAATGCGTCGTTCCACCAAGCAGAAACAGATCCAGGCAGCGGCACTGGTGATTGGAGGTGAGCAGGGCATGCGATTGGAAGCTCGCGAGGGCCGCACATTGGGGGGCCTATGGGGCGTACCCTATGCCGAGGGGAAAGCAGCGATTCAACAATTACTGAATGGTCGAGAAGTGAAAGAAATAGGCCAATTACGCCATGATTTCAGTCACAAAAAATTGCATGTGACCGTTTACTCTGCAAATCCATCCGTATCGGATGAACTCCGGGAACCCGAATCCGTACCACTGTCTACTTTAGATCGAAAAATCCTCGAATTGTTCAAGGTGCATCAAAGCGAAGAATCTTGAGAGACGATATTTTCCCAAGATTGTGTCGGATGAACAGGTCTTGCAAGGACTGCCTCCTGAGGAGCAAACGGTGTTCCAGAATTCAGGAGCTCGATTGGAGGTCCCTGTGAATCAACCATTGCCCAGTGCAGCATTGTTTGCCGCTTTGTTAGCCCTTTTGGCAGCTTGCTCCGGACTGTATGTGGGATTGGATTATCTTGATGCAGATGAGGGCATATATCGTCATCGACAACTGATTCACGCACAGGCAGACGGTGCCCCAACCGAATCCGCCATCCTCACAGGATTGGTGGTTGATGAGAACGGTGAACCCCTAGAAAATTTCACAGTTGTCGGTCATTTGACTTCCAGAAATAACGTTCGAACGAATACATCGGATGATGGCACATTCCGCTTGGAAGCCTTAGACCCCGGACAAATGGTTGTAGACATCGAATCTCCCGAAGGCAATATTTTCACCAATCTTGTCATTCTCAATCCACCGGCAGCATTTGAACCGATTGGCTTCACCAAACTGACCTTTGAGTGGCCTGAAGAATCTGAGTTTTCGAACGCATCGGAATTGTCCGATGGCAGTAAGTGGATTGATTTGAGTGAATCCCAGAGGAAAAATGAAACGCAATTGTATGATCAAACTGCAGCCGCATTGTACGACATGTTTGGGACAGGTTTCGTCGGATTAGCATCGATTACGATTGCCCTAACCTTGCTTGGTCTGCGGGCAAGGAGCCCAGGACTGATTCGAACCGCGACAGTCACAGGATTCTTTTCAATGGGCCATTTCTGGGTTGGCTGTTGTCTTGGCCTCATGGGTTTCTTAGTCTCATTGACTCTTATCCGCGGTCAAGAGTTTCAAGTCACGACAATCTCCGACTGATTCATTTATCGATTAAATCCCCCAAAAAGCCGATTTTTGGGGGTTTTCATTATAGACCAATCAAGATGGAAAACGCTCGTAGAGAACATCGACAGTCCTCCTCCAATCGACTCACAGGCACACGGCTCGTCACACCGTTGGTCTTCGTCGGTGTTCTCTCACCTAATCTAAAGCGCCGCCATCATTCGATTGTACCAAGCCATGCCGGCTTGATGATCTTCAAGAAGTGAGAATTGCGGGAAGGGAGAGATTGAACGCATGTACCCAAAGGCAGCAAAATCGACCAAATCGGGAGTATCCCCACCAAAGAAGGCACTCCCCTCGTGAGCATCAGTGAATTCAGTCAACAAATCATGCCACAACTGCTTCGGCTTCCGCCCATCTTTCTTGACTCGCTTTCTTGCTATAATTCCCCACATGATTGGGAATCCTGCCCAAGCGTACAGGCGCCTTGAGAAGAAGCCGAACTTCTCAATCTTGGAAATACGTGTGGTTGTTTTTAGAGCAGAACCTAAGGTCCCGTACAAAATCGGTACAGTTGCTTTTGACATTGTTGTATCGGCCCATTCCAACCACTTAGCCTGACGTTCTGAATCACCCATATTGGCCATTTTACTGTCATTGTACACCGCATCAATATGTTTCAGAAGCGGAGTAGAATCAACGAAATATTCACCGCTTTCATCCGTAAATACGGGTACTTTACCCCAATCTCCAGCGAATGCAACATCTTTCTTAATCCGCATACCATTAACGCTGATATAATCCACATCCAATCCGAGGTGTTCGATCAAACCCCGAACCTTCCAGCAAAATGGGCAGGTGAATAAGACGTGCAATTTCGGTCGAATTGCACCCTCGCTTTGTGCCATGGTTGTCGGAAAGCAAACCAGTTGTCAATGTTATGTTTATGCCCACGCGAAGAATAGGTATGAGAATTAGAAATCTCACGTTTTTTCTAGTTGTGGTTGAAGACACTCCCTTTAGTACTCCAAATCATGCGGGGTGGCTATGAACCGAAGTGTTTCAGTAATAGCCCTGCTAGTAACCGCCAGCCTTCTGGTAACCCCAGCTGTTGTCGCGGATGAGAACGATGACATCCCAACCAATGCACAAAATACCGGAGTCCATGACTCATTGGTCGATGCCTTGGTACATGCAGATTTAGTCAGTACATTACAGGGTGACGGACCCTTTACGGTGTTTGCACCGACAGATGACGCCTTCGCCGCTGCTGGAATTGATTTGAGTACCTTCGACACCGATGAAGAGAATGCAACACTTGTTGACATCCTCACATACCACGTCTACTCGGGGTCCGTGGCTGCAGCAGATGTGACAGATGGCATGTCTGCCACGATGGTCAACGGTGATAGTGTCACGTTCACAGTAGCAGATGGAACGGTCATGGTCGCTGACGCTACTGTAACCACAGCAGACGTCACGGCATCCAATGGAATCATTCATGTCATTGACAAGGTATTGATGCCACCAGCCGACGCCCCTGACACGACAGAATGTGCAGCAGTCATTGGCATCGATGACTCGGGTCTTGCATACGACCAAACCGATATTTCAGTTGACGTTGGTGACACTGTTTGTTGGATATGGAGCGATGAGTCGATGGGTCACAATGTTGCCGAAACCGGTGGTCCCAGTGACAACTATCGAAAGATGTCTGGAGTTTACAGTGGAGCTGCTGCTGAGACAGTCGACTTCCGCCACACATTTACCGAAGATGAGACATTCTACTACATGTGTGAACCTCACGTCTCAATGGACATGCGAGGTACAATCACTGTTGGGAACGGTACACCTCCAGCGGCCCCTGCCCCAGACGATGAACCATCGAATACTGTACCTGGATTCGGGATCCTAGCCGTTGTTCTTTCGGCTTTTGCAGCATTGGTTGTCATCCGAGTCGAGACTTTGCGAATGATTCGACCAACTGCACCTCACATCCCTAGAGAAGTCTGATATTCTCGGGTCTTCATCCATTTGACTCCCCCATCGGGTGGAGACCCCCAGAATATCATTCACACTGAGGATATGCATCTTGCATTGGTGGCAAGAACAAATCGTTGCATGTGCGATCCACGGTCGAAAGAGAAAGTGTACTTTCTCCATCAAGGGATACAGTCACTGGCAATGTACTCGCAGCGCTGGGCACGTAGTCACGCCCGGTCTGAGTGATTACCAGAATCAGGTTGTCACCCTCCTCGAGTACGACGTCCATTCCAAAGAATTCCATCTTCGCAAGAACGGTTTCTCCGGGGAACAATATCTTGCCATCTTTCCCCCCATCTGCAAATCGCAAATCCATCACGGCATGGCCGAGGTGAGAACCGTCGCTACCACGTTGCATATCGACGAATAGGTGCCCACTGCAGGAGATTTGACTTGGGATACAGAGTGGAGAGATGGTGGCACTCAAGTGAATCGTTGGCATACCAACTATTCGGAGGTCTTCTTCTACAGTGCCACAGTCGAGTACAGTTTCACTCGTCGATGTCACCGTATTGCTACCAGAGATGACTTCACATTCATCCAAAGTCATTTGTTTCCAGTAGGTATCCAATGGAGGATAGGTATCCTCGACTCTCCATCCTCCTAAGTCGTCTTGAATTTCAGCAATCAACCTGGGCTTTGGACCCATATCTCGCAGATAGTAATCAAACCATTCTAACAAATCGTCGGCCCAATCCCAACGCAGAGACCAAGGGAAACCAATGCCTCCATCGTGACCTTCGGGTCGATCGGGATAGTCGTGCATCCATTGTCCATACAATCCCTTGACCTCAAATCCATTGTCGATTGCAATTTGGTGAGTAGGGAAGGCCATGTGAGGATCAACATTCCAGTCTTGCATCCCATGGATGATGTATATCGAACCCTCGTACAGCTCCATCGCACGATCAAGGAAGTAACGCTCTTCCCAATAATCCGATCCGGTCCATGACAAATCATCGCCTGTCGCATATGCTGCTAAACCAGCATAGTATCCTTCCATGTAGCCCTCACAGCCGTTTTGGGCATCCTCCAAATCACCATCTAGCCCAAAGGAACCGTACACTCCATTGTGCATGATGGCACCACGTGCCTCCATGCTTCCATTGCGCCACATCAATTCATGAACGCCGATGAGACCTGACATCGGAACGATGGTTGACAAATACTTGGAACCACTTGCCGCAGCATTCCAAGGAGTGCTACCGTCATACGATTTTCCAATCGCACCCACTTTTCCATTCGACCAAGGCTGAGTGCCCAACCAGTCAACAGCAGCCTTGATTCCTGCTTGTTCATCATGTCCCATGAGGTCCATGCAGTGATTCGATTCACCGGTACCAAAGACGCTCACTTGAGCAACACCATATCCATGCGGGACGAAATTTTCAATCAAGAAGCGACCCAGACGATCCGCTGGGGTCAAGGCGTCAACATCACCGTCATCGTAGTAGGGTCCGATTTCCGCAATCACAGGTACCCGGCATTCTTCGGGTACGGGATCGATCGTGAAGTCACAACCCTCAATGCTGGGTAGCCAGAGTCCAAGGTGCACCTCTGCACCTCCAGTCGCTCCCGCTCCGCCATCGGCAACGGTGATTTCGGGAACGGCCACAAAGACCGATTGGACTTCAGAGACACCATACATTCCCTCCTTAGAAACACGACTGAATACATCCGAGTCATCGTAAATTTTTGTTGTTCGATCTTCAACCGGTGGCAGCCAGTGAGTGGCCCCTCCTCCATTTACTCCCATCATGTCTTCAGGAACCCCAATGGTCGCTCCAAGCACCAAAAACAGGACGACGATGACCAGTGTTGAACCCATGGCCCCATTCAACTGCACGCGCTCTCGCCGCTCATCATTGAGGTCCTCGTCAAAGAGTTCAGCCTCAAACACCTCGTCTGCCACGGCCTACGGCCGTGCGCAACTCATCTTCAAGGTTCGGTGATTTCGGCCTTGAGTTAAAACTCGAGACTAATTTTGCCCATGCTTCAATTTAGAATAAGTGCTCAACGAGCTTTTTCCGATTGCAATGATAGCAAAGATTGCAGCGGCGACTACAGCAATCATTGAACCGCCCCCCGTACCCATTTCCGCCGAAAGGAATAGACCGACTAAGACGGAAATCAATCCGAAAAAATGCGTCCATAATAAACACGATTTGAAACTGCGACTGATCAACTGAGCCGTGGCTGCAGGGGTGACCAGTAGCGCGGTAACCAGTAGTGCACCGATAATTTTCACCATACTGACAATTACAACCGCACTAATGACGCTGAATACGAGACCGATTGCCCGAGTTGGTATGCCTTGGACTCTGGCTGAGACAGGATCAATGATCATCGCTAGGAGTGCAGGACGAATTGAAGCCAGAATGATCATTGAAATGAGTAAGGCGGTTACAATGAAATCTAGTTGCCACTCCGTGATTGTGTATATGTCGCCAAACAAATAATCCTCAAAATCGAGTAAAGGCACCTTGCCAATCCGTAAGATAACAAGGCCTAATCCAAGCATTCCAGTCATAAATATCGCAATTGAAGCATCACCGGTGAGGATTCCTCTATATTGCAATTCATGAATTAGAATCGCGCAAATGGAGGTGATGGCTAATGTATAGGGCAAGGGTTGTTCTGAAGCACCAAGAATGACCCAAGCAATCGCGACAGCACCGAAAGAAACATGTGCTAAGCCATCACCAATCAATGCTAAATTTTGCAATAAGAGGAAATTCCCGAGATACCCTGCAACAATGGCCATGGCTATAGCCGCAATAAGTGCACGTTGAAGCGATAGTACGGGATATCCCCTGACAGTTCCTCCAAAGAAATAAGGGAATACATCTCCAGGTATAATAGGTAAAAATAACTCAAAAACTGGGATGAGAAGTTCCATCAGAACGACACCTAGCCCCATGATTATTCCTCCATTGAATCTGCTTCAATACAACTACTAGCAGGATTAATTCCACGCAATTCTGCAAGCACGTCCAAATTTGGGAAATGATCTGTTGGCCCATCGAAGCGAATGGTTTCCTCCAAGAAAATCATCCTGTGAGCGGTCTGCCGTATTGCACTCAAATCATGGGACACCATCAGAATTGTTTTGTTTTCTTCATGACAGAGATTATCCAATAACTTGAGCAACGAATTTCTTGAATCACGATCGATTCCTACCAACGGTTCATCGAGTAGAATGAACTCAGATTCAGAAGCCAACGCCCTAGCAATCACTGCTCGCTGTCTCTGGCCCCCTGAAAGTCGAGAGACATCGACATCTTGTACATCTTCTAAGCCCACCATTTGAATGGCCTTACTTACACGTTCTTGGTCAGTCAGACAAAATGCAGTTTTTGCACTTAGCGTACCTAAACTCACCAATTCCCGAACAGAAATTCGTACATGCTTTGGCAAATGGGATGCTGCTTGTGAAACCCAACCAATTCGCCCCATCAGTTGACTAGATGATGGGGGGTGACCATAGATTCGAATACTACCAGAATTTAATTTCAGTGCTCCGACGATTGCAAGTAGCAATGTCGATTTACCACTACCATTCGGGCCGACAACACCGACAAATTCACCCCTGCTGATGTTTAGATTGATGTCCTTGATGACAGTCTTTCCAGATCGACAGACGGATAAATCCTCAATTTTGAGGATTTTTTGTCCGGTAGCCACAAGGTGAATTGGCTGCATACAAGTTGCCCCATATGCAGCCAATTCGACTTGATCGGATTAGGCGATTAGCACCCCATACCAGCGACAAGGTTGTTGAGGTTCTTGTTCATCAATGACAAGTAGTCATCGCTGCTGTCAATTGGTGCCATTTCCATAGTATACAGGTATTGGACGGTTACACCCGTATCTTGTACAATGCTACCGACTGATGATGCAGAAGTATATTCTTCAACAAACAAGACAGTCAATCCCTCTTCGTTGATATGTGCCACCACATTGGCAATATCCTCAGGCGACGGATCACCCTCTGGATCTAGGCCATGTACGGTCACGAACTGGATGTCATATCGTACTGCAATGTAGGAGTAAGCGTTGTGATTTGCAGCCACAGTCTTTTCTGCAGAGCAAGTCCCATTTTCTCCAAATGCAGCTTCATAAGCATCATCAATCGCATCTAATTCTGCCTTGAAATCTTCAGCATTCTCTGTGAAAGTGGCCTCTCCTTCAGGGAACACCTCAATCAACTTAGCAAGAACAACATCGACTTGTGCCTTGAATGCAACCGGGTCGAGCCAACTGTGGGGGTCGTAATCCAACGTCTCCTCATCTGCGTGGTCATCGTGGTCATCCTCGTCACCGTGGTCATCATGATCATCGCCACCGGGTCCACTGTTTGCAGCGGTCCACATCAAGCCGGCTGCTTCACAGTCGGCCTCAGTGGTGTGGGTTGCATCTACGGTGTGGGTACTCATGTCGTAACAGACCATGTCATCTTCATCGTGGTCGTCATGGTCATCATCGTGGTCACCATGGTCATCGTGGTCATCATGCCCACCTTCTCCCATGATGACGTGGAATTCAACATCGTGTGGTAGAGCAAATCCGTAATCACCTTCTGCTTCAATGTGAATCTTCACATGTCCTGCGTGATCCTCGCCCATTTCCATCAACATTTCAAGTTCTGAAGCGTCAAGGAATCCATCGCTGTTCATGTCAGACATGTTGAACATCATTTGCATCATCATTTCCATCATTTCTTCATCACTGTGATCATCGTGTTCATCGTGGCCACCATCTTCTTCACCCATGGTCCCCATCATACTCATGAACTCGCTCATGGATAACTGTCCATCCCCATCCGCATCAAATGCAGCAATCATGATTTCAGTTGAAGCGGACTCAAATTCCTCTTCCATATCGTCAATAGCCACAAAGAAATTCTCAAGTTCTGTCATACTCAACAATGAGTCTCCATCAGCATCAGAAGTATTGAATGCATTCATCAACATATTAGCCATGTATTCTTCCATTGCTTCTTCAAGAGGGTCATGGTCTCCATGTCCAGGCTCTTCTAGCAAGGACATGTCTGCATTTGATGCAGCCCATGCAATGTGATCGTTGTCATCATGCGTCAACATGACTGAATCGATTCCAACACTGCTAGATTCCCATGCTTCACTGGTTTCATTCCAAATTTGCAAGGACCAATACCATGACCAATCATCCGGAGAATCAACTCCATTGATTCCATTCACAGAGGTACCATACACTTCGTGTACAGAGTAATTCAGAGAGATATTGTTCATCGTCATTGTCATGTTGGTTAGGTCCCATCCAGTTGCGTTTTCTGGCAACATATCATGGTCCAACTCAAACATTGCAGTTGTGTTATCCGGATACAGTACGGACACTGAATGAGAGTGTTCATCATGGTCGCCATGATCATCATGGTCATCATCCATACTACTCATCCATCCAGCCCAGAATTCATCCCATGAGAGAGAACCATCACTGTCTGCATCAAACATTTGCAGAGCCGCTTCCGCGGACATATCGTCATCATGGTCATCACCATGTTCACCGTGGTCGTCATCACCATGGTCGTCATCACCATGGTCATCATCACCGTGGTCGTCATCACCATGGTCATCGTGGTCACCGTGTCCATGGTGGTCGTGGTGAGCATGGCCACCATTCATCTTCAGAACAGACATATTGAATTCGTGAATGTCCCCTTCTTCGAATTCCAAGACATATTCCCCTTCTTCCATGTGGAAGATTGAGATGACAGTATCAGCGGGGCAACCTGCAGGATTTTCGATGGTCTCTTCTGGAATTGCGTGTCCATGGTCTGCATGGTTGTGCTCATCATGGTCTCCATGATCATCATGGCCGTCATCCCCATGGTCATCATCACCGTGGTCGTCATCACCGTGGTCGTCATCCCCATGGTCATCATCCATCTCAGGGAAGGAAAGTGTGTGTGCTACGTACTCAGCATGGATCTCCGAAGCATCCTCTTCATCCATCGAAAGGGTTGTTGCTTCATACGGACCTTCGGTGAGGAGTTCACACAGTTCTGAAATCAGCATCCCCTCATAGTCGAGTGTTGCTTCATTTCCAGGCATGGTATGCGTACTCATTGCAGTTGGTGCAGCTTCGCCCATGGATTCGAGTGTCTCTTCAACCCAAGGCTCTAGACCCAAGCCATGGTAAAAGAACACATCCGCGCCTTGTAGTCGAACTTTGTCTTCAGCGGACGGTGTGTAGTCATGCACGGGGATGTTGTCCTCGCTCATCATTTCGACATTCACAGAGCTACCAACGATTGCATTCACAAGTTCTCCAACGTGATATGTAGAAACCATCACCGTTCCATATTTCACTTGATTGTCATTGTCCTCATCGCCTTCCAAACATCCAGCGAGGCTTGAGAAAATCATCAGCAGGCTAACCAAAACCACTCGATACGAGTTACTCTTCATGTATATGGGGCCCAATATTAACTATTTAATCAAGACTATTAATCATTTTTTTGAATATTATTATTAGAGCCAATTATTTCGGGAATTCATGAGCAAAATCATCTCCTTCAGTGCCGACAAAGAATTCGCTGCAGAATTTGATAACCTGATTGAAAAATCGGGATACACAAACCGCAGCCGCTTCATCCGCGATGCTGCATTATTTTTTGCTGAGTCTCAACAACGCGGAGATTTGTTCAATATGGACGAAAACCTGGAAGTAGAAGGGCATTTGGTCGTGTATTACCAGCACGGCGCCGAACAAAAATTGATGGTCAGTCGAACTTCTTCAATTGAAGTTGCTGCTTATCATCACAGTAGTCGTTTAGGACACTCTTGCCATTCATCTGTTGATGTGATCCATGTCAAAGGTGAAGCAAGATACGTTCGAGCTGTTTTTGAGCAACTCCAGAACACCTCTAACGTGGACAAAGTGAGCTTCATTTCTGCGCCCATGCGTGATACAGATTGTTGTTAGGGACTACACGCAATTCTTGTTCCTTGATTACATCATCTCAATCAATGGAATTGTGTTGGGGGTAGTCGGATGAATTCATCGTTATCAATTGGAACCCAAAAATTGGTTTTCTCTTCATTTTGAATTTCGACTCGATACGGATTTCCTTCATCCCAGCACTTCAGAATTTTACCTTTGGTAAAGCCGCCAGTGATATTCGCATAGACGAAATCTCCGACATTGAAGCGAAGGTCCTCAGCTTTACATTCCATCAAACCTGACTGTAGGGCTTCATGGTCCAAATTTCGACCGATGAAAACGAATCGACATTCTCTCTTTTCTCCCTCTTTCCAAAGTCCAATCTCATCGCTGAAGTCTCCACCAAACAGCATGTGGACACCTTGGAATACGAATTTCTGATCCATGCCCTTTACGGCAAGTACACCCTTGTATCGGAACAGATCTTCACCCTTGGTACGCATGAGCTTTCCAACCCATCGCTCCAATTTGTTGACGTTTAGTTCACCTTCAAATTTCATACTAGTCGATGTCACTGTTTGATCATGTTCGTGTTCGGAATCGGTATCAAGAAATTCAGGATCCATCTCCAACGTTCGATCCAAATCGAATGACCCAATATTGATCAAATTGTTCGGGTCAATAATGCTGTTTTCGGTGTGGTAAATCGGTGCAAAGCGATTGATTGATTTGATTGCCACCTCTACCTCACGGAGTTCTTTTTCGGACACGAGATCGATTTTGTTTAGCATGATACGATCGGCAAAAGCCAATTGTTCAACCGCTTCATTCTCGACATCTTCTGGTTTTTCTTCTTCGACGTGTTGGATAATGTGCTTCGCATCAACGACTGTAATGATACCATCTAATTTGTAGCGCTCAACCACTCGCTCATCGACGAAAAATGTCTGTGCAACTGGAGCCGGATCAGCGAGCCCAGTCGTCTCAATCAATATACCATCAAAATCTTTGATTCGATCATACATGTCAACAAGTAGTTCAGTGAGATCCCCTCTGACCGTACAGCAAATACAACCGTTCATGACCTCAATAATACTCTCCTCAGAACTCTCAACGAGAATATTCTCATCAATGCCGACATCGCCAAATTCATTTTCGATAACAGCAAATTTCTTCTTGTGCTCTGTGCTTGTAAGGATGTGATTCAACAGCGTTGTTTTGCCAGATCCCAAGAACCCAGTCAATACAGTTACAGGGATTCTTCGATCAACTTCTAATTCACCACTCATCGTACCAACTCGTGTTGTATCTGGGGCCTATTGACGTATACTTAATCGGAACCAATCATCAATCTCTATGGTGATTTTTCTGTTTAAAAAATCATTAAAGAAAATCCATCCAACCAAAACAAAACGACTCACTCAGTTACTTTGGTTGGTTCTGATTCGAGAGTGCTATATGCAATCAGGACAGTCTGATCGATATTGATGTAATCTTGACCAGAGTCATAGTTGATTTTCAGTTCATGGACTTGGAAGGTGTTGAAGTGAATCGTTTCCCAATCCACAAATTCACCATCGTGAACCAAACCATTCCGCACTTGGCAAGCATCCTCGTTTCCATCAACGAGGCTCCACGTAAATTCGACTTCACGACCTGCAATCAATTCTGGATTTTCAACAGTGGAGTGGATGTGGATGGTATCGGGAGATGCCCCCCCATGGACAGGAATCGGGTCGATAATCAAGGGTAACGGCTCGTAAGTATTGGATTCAAACCATTCCATTCGCAATTCAATCCTCACCACAATCTCAATGGTTTCCTTCAAACCCTGATCGTCGACTGCAAATACTTTCAAAGTGTACATTCCATGTGATGAAAATTCCACAGATACGGTGGTTTCGGCTAGGGCATTAATGGTAATCGTTTCTTGTCTTTCAACCGACTCAACCCCAAACAAACTCAACGGATTCTCCGAATCGGTGTTCGAAAAATCGAAATCCAACACAACATTTGTCGCGGATTCCAATTCGCCATCCACATAGTAGTGTACAATTGTACCATTGGTGTGCTCATAGTTGACATCAAGCGAAATATTCTGAATCTCATCCGAGTTTGAAAGGCAACCCGCTAAAGCGCTTGAACAAAGAACAAGCACCATTAGAAGTGGTCGAATATGGCGCACACTTGCCTCACTGAAATTGCCAATATAAGCCAACTGGTGTCGCGCTCAATTGGAAAATATCGAATCGGTGGTTTTGAGACTTAGACCCGTTAGGGCTGCGTATGGGCGAAGCATATGGACAACTGATGTCGAAGATGAAAGAGATTGAAACCGTCGGTCAAATTCAGGGCCTTCTCGGTTGGGATCAGGAGGTCATGATGCCTCCCAAGGCGGGTCCTCTTCGTGCCGAACAATTGGCATGGCTCTCGCGCACCAGCCATTCAATGATGGTCGACGCTGGCATGGGTGATGCCTTGGCCGCAGCGGAAGCGGAAGGCGCTAATGATGAGGTTGCAGCAGGAAATCTCCGATTGATTCGGGATGCCTATGACAAGGCCACAAAGAAGCCAGCTGATTTTGTCGAGCGATTTGCCAGACACAAATCGAAGTCAATCGTCTCATGGGCCGAAGCTAGAGAGAAAAACGACTTCTCCATTTTCCGTGATGATTTGGCTGAAATGATTGAATTGAACCGTGAACTTGCGGGTTACCTGGGTTACGAAGAAAACCCATACGATGCCCTACTCGACATCTACGAATCCGGTCTTTGCGTCGCTCAAGTAGATCCACTCTTTGCGGGACTTCGAGAAGCCTTGGTTCCCCTAATTTCAGCGGTCGGGAAGTGTGATGCTCCAGACATGAATTGGGTTGAATCAAACCATTGGCCGGAAGAGGCTCAGGCCCAACTCTCTCATGGCATCTCTGCGGCAGTTGGGTTTGATTTTGAGGCAGGTCGAAGAGACAAATCCACTCATCCATTCTGTGGTGGTTCGAATCCAGACGATGTTCGCTGGACAACTCGCTATGATGAGGCTGAACCCTTCGGTTCACTCTACGGCTCTCTACACGAAACCGGCCACGGTTTGTATGAACAAGGTCGCCCACGCAATCTTGATTTCCAACCCGCAGGTCATGCCGACGGTCTTGGAGTTCACGAATCCCAAAGTCGGTTGTGGGAGAATCAAGTGGGGCGCTCTCTCGCCTTTAGCGAATGGGCGATTCCACACTGGTCCAAGCATTTTCCACAAAACATGGAGGGTGTCACTGGTGAGATGCTATGGCGCAGTGTGAACATGGTCGAACCGAGTTTGATTCGAGTCGAGGCCGACGAAGCGACTTACAATATTCACATTATGATTCGATACGAAATCGAGAAACGTCTCATCAACGGAGGATTGGATATTGACGATTTACCAGATGCATGGGACGACATGTATGAGCAATATTTGGGCATTCGTTCCCCAGATCGAAAGCAAGGAGTCTTGCAGGATATTCATTGGTCAATGGGGGCCTTCGGCTATTTCCCCACATACACTCTGGGTAACCTGTACAGTGCTCAATTGCTAGCGGCTGCACGCGCAGATCTTGAGGGCGATGAAACCCTAGAGGATATGTGGCGTAGAGGAGAATTTGCTCCACTATTGGGTTGGATGAGAACAAATGTCCACGGCCGTGGAAGCATCCTCACTCCAGCAGAATTGATTGAGGAGGCGACAGGACAACCACCCACTCCCGAACCCTTCATCGCCTACCTTCAAGAAAAGATTGAATCCCTTTACGGAATCACCTCTTGAAGCAAAGTGCAATAGGCAACCATTCTACCCTGAAGCCATGGAGGAAGCACCACTTCGCGATTTCCGCGATTTGGTTTGGTTTGAGCGCAACTTGGATGCTGGAATCAGTGCCCTCCATCTAGATGAGCAACGCGTAATTGCAGGCGATTGGGACGGTGGCGTTTACTGCTGGGATTTGGAAGGAGAAGCCCTGTGGGATGTGAAAACCAGCAATCGAGTCTCAGGCTTTGCTGTTGGTGGTGGCTGGGTTTACGCCGTTTGTGGGCGTGACATTGTATCCATCGAGCTGGAATCCGGTACAATTCAATGGAAGCATGAACTTGAAGGTAGCAGCGATCTTGTTGCGTGTACGCCTCAGGGTGAAACCGTACTAGCCACCTCTTCAATATTTGATTTGGAGATGAATGATTTTCTAGAGTCAACCATTTGGAGGTTTAATTCTGAAGGTCAATTACTCCATCAAGGCTCAATCAATGAGCGCCCATGGGCCATTAGCATGCGAAAGGATGGCGTAGCCTTTCTGCCATTGAGTCGTCCCCGATGTGGCATGATTCGTGCCACATCTGAAGAATTACACCATACTCCTCTACCCACTTCCTCTCCTGCAACTTGTGGTACCATTGCTCAGACACACACGGTAGTGGGCCATGTCGACGGCAC
Source organism: Euryarchaeota archaeon UBA602 (assembly GCA_002498455.1). Lineage (GTDB taxonomy): Archaea > Thermoplasmatota > Poseidoniia > Poseidoniales > Thalassarchaeaceae > MGIIb-P. The sequence continues at coordinate 42,387 of DAHO01000087.1, read as the reverse complement.
CCTGACATGCATTGATGACGGCATGGTCATGGACGATGATACCTACACCAACCAACCGGGAACCATCGAGTCGATTGCGGCTAAGGAACCAGGATTCTTGGTTTCCATCGGTATCGAGCAAGGTTCAGTCGGATCAGGCTTTGGTGGTGCTGAAGGAGTTGCGCGTTCCTATGATGAGAAAGGAAAATTGCTTTGGCAAATCGAAACTGAACTCGGGCGTAATATTGAACACGTCATGTATGGGCCAGTGGTCGCAGAGCAAGCCAGTGCATGGATTGTGTCCTGGGACAAACGAAAATCCATTGTTGAGGTGCGCAGTTCAAGGGACGGCGCACCTTTACTCCGCGCTGAATCGAATTCTAGAGTGACTGCAATCGATGGGAACCGATCCTATCTTACCATCGGTTATGAGGATGGGACATTGTATCTGATTGAGTCGGAATTGCTGTCAAGAAGGGTTTCGTCAGACAACGATAAATCGGATGCTAATCACAGATCAGATCTAGCAGAAAAGCTGAGGCGACTTCGTAGTTAAAACGAACATTTTCCTGCAGGACTCTCCAGTGGAAAAGGGGGTTCAGTTAGCCGGTTTCCTGTCGAAAATATGACAAAAGATGCAAAGGTTTATTGTGCTCCGAGTTGCAGGTAAACTTTGCCGCTCCCGAGGAGTGGTGTCGGAGCGCCCAGCGTTACCGGCAGGCCCCAGCCCACAAGGGACCCAATTCGGGAACGGTAGTGGGCCATCAAACCCAATTCAATTGGGGGAGGTGGGGCGCACCTAGATTTGCAAAAGTCAAAAGGTGGGCCCGCAGGAGAACAAAACCATACTTCGGTGTGGCGGAGACTTTTGTGAACGTGTACTAGAGCTGGGCTCTACGTATGCACCAACATTCGTGTTGGAACACAGGAGGCACGCTCGAAAGAGCAAGGGATCTTCGGAAGGAACTAGCAACATAGACACCTTGCGATAATCTCAATCAAAGGGAATCACTGGAAGCCGAAAGGTGACCTCAGGGACCTAGAGAAAGAGGTGATTGCATAACAGTTGAGTCGTGAAAAGTCGGCTGAAAAATCCTTCAACGCACATCCTGTGCAGGTTGATTGGCAACGCAGTAATGTGAAGTCAAACTACCGTGGGACGGCGGATACTGCAGTTGAAACCGGCCCTGGAAAGGGAAAGGCAGCAATGCTCGAACCTGACCGAAGGGGGAACAGGGGGTGGCAGCAATGTCACATTCCTGCTCCAGGCAAATCAATGTCGCAAGACAGCGATGCGCCAGGAGAAGAGGCAGAATCCGTAAGGATGACACCTCTCTCAGGGACGCTGGATTGAAGCAATTCAAACCGGGAACTGATGAATAGAAAACCATCTTCGGATGGTGGACGAAGCATCAGGAAGCGAATCAGGTAACTGGTTCGGGCGTCTAAGGGACGGCACGGTGCGCCTGCGTACCGTGCCAACCCAATCGAGGTCAGAACAAAATCGTAAGATGGAGGAAAAACCTCGATGTGGAGGCTGACTGATGAAGAAAGATCTACTCGATTCGAACCCATCAGTCAGTACTCCCAACTCCTTCTCCAGGCAGAACAGAGTCGCAAGATGAAGGGAAGCTAGGGGGCGTGTGCGGACCGCAAGGAAAGTGCAACGCTATGGCGCCGGATTGAAGCAATTCAAACCGGGAACTGATGAATAGGAAACCATCTTCGGATGGTGGACGAAGCATCAGGAAGCGAATCAGGTAACTGGTTCGGGCGTCTAAGGAATGGTAGATGCGTAAGCACTACCAAACCGACCGGGGTTTGGAAACCGTCTTTGGGCGGTAGAAGAATTCCGGATGCGGAGGCTGGCTGGCGGGGAAAGATCTACCCGATTCGAACCCGCCAGCCAGCACTCCCAACTTCCTCTCTTGAGGACAGGGGGCCTTCCTTCCAAATCGACTTTTGATGGTTGCGTAAGCATTGTGCTTGCCGACTGCATTTTGCCGACACTTTTTCGAACACCGTCTATGCTTTAGGTCCAGTCATGTCTTCGGGTCTGACCCACTCATCAAATTGCTCATTTGTCAATAAATTCAGGGAAAGAGCAGATTCTCGCAAGGTGATTCCCTTCTCGTGGGCATTCTTTGCAATCTTTGCCGCTTTGTCATACCCAATGTGGTTGTTCAATGCGGTGACAAGCATCAGTGAATTTTCCAAATGGGCCTGTATTGCGCTTTCATTGGCCTTCAAACCCACAACACACTTGTCTGCAAATGCATGGCAAGTATCAGATAGAATCCGGCAACTGTGCAGCAGATTGTGAATCATCATCGGCTTGTATACATTAAGCTCAAAGTTTCCTTGGCTGCCTCCAATGGTGATTGCAGTATGGTTCCCCATCACTTGGCAACAAACCATTGTCATGGCTTCGGCTTGAGTTGGGTTGACTTTTCCAGGCATAATACTGGATCCTGGCTCATTGGCAGGGAGTGACAATTCACCCAATCCACATCTGGGGCCTGACCCCAACCATCGAACATCGTTTGCAATCTTCATCAGACTCGCAGCCAAGGTGTTGAGGGCACCACTTGCAGCGACAACGGCATCATGAGCCGCGAGCTGTGCGAATTTATTCTCAGCCGTCACAAATGGAAGACCAGTTTTTTCCGCAATGTTGCTTGCGACGATTTCTGCAAAATCTGGATGTGTATTCAATCCGGTACCGACCGCAGTACCGCCCAAGGCCAACTCATACAGATCTTCCAACGCGAAATCAAGCCGCCGCAGGTCAGCATTGAGCATCGAGACATAGCCACCAAACTCTTGACTCAAAGTCAGCGGTACAGCATCCATCAAGTGCGTACGGCCAATTTTGACAATTCCCTGGAACTCGTTGACTTTGTCCAACAATGCATCACGCAAATGCCGTACAGCGGGATGTAGAGAGTGAAAAATCGCCTCGGCTCCAGCGATATGCATGGCGGTTGGAAAAGTATCATTCGACGACTGTGCCTTGTTGACATGGTCGTTTGGATGAACAGGATTTTTTGATCCTAATTCCCCTCCTGCCAATTCAATTGCACGATTGGCAATAACCTCATTCGTGTTCATGTTTGATTGTGTTCCAGAGCCTGTTTGCCAAACACGCAAAGGGAAATGACTGTCCAAAGCCCCACTAATGACTTCTTCCGAGGCTTGCACAATCAAATCAGCTACCTTCGCGTCGAGGGTTCCGAGCTCTTTGTTGGTTTTTGCACAAGCCTGCTTAAGGACACCAAATCCACGGATTACTCCTCGGGGCATCCGGTCTTCTCCAATATCGAAATTAATCAATGAACGCGCAGTTTGGCAACCATAGTACCGATCGGCAGGGACTTCCAACGACCCCATGGTATCTTCTTCGATTCGAACCTCACCGATATCAGCCACGGCGGAGCGCTGTTCAGGCAAGGTCTTCGGGGGAGATTGCTGATTTGAATTCAGAGATTCTTCAATCATTTTTGCGATAGAAGCACTACGCCCAGCCTTTCGCCCTTTCCCGACTTGTCGATCCAGTCGCTCTGCCAATTTTTCAGGAATACTGATGCTAATGATACGCCGATCGCCTGCACGGTGTTTCGCCATAGTTAAGCGAACAGTAAGTTGTTAATAAATATATCAACAACGCTCAATTGAGATGATTTGCATTGGTTCTCGTGGCCGATCGCCATATCCAGTCGGTGCATTTTCAATCGCCTTTACAGCTTCCATCCCCGACAACACGCGCCCAAACACGGGGTGAGCGGAATTGGTTCGAGTGTCCCACCAATCCAAGAACGAATTGTGAACGGTATTGATGAAGAATTGTGATCCACCGCTGTTGGGGCCAGCATTCGCCATGCTCAGTGTCCCAGGTTCATTGGAGAACTTTGCATCAGGCAGGTGCTCGTCTGCGATTTTGTAGCCGGGGTCTCCAGTTCCACATCGGGGACTATTGGGGTCGCGGCTGTGGGGACAGCCTCCTTGGAGCATAAACCCTTGAATGACTCGATGAAAGTGCAAACCGTTGTAATACCCTTCATCGACCAATTTCAAAAAATTTCCAGCCGTAATTGGCATCGTGTCCGTAAACAGCTCAATGGTAACATCACCCTTACTCGTCTTCATCAGTACTTGCGTTCCTGTCATGAGTGGTGGCGAACGCATCAGGTTATTGGCTCTGCTTATGGGCAACTCACATTTACAGGGCCGAACATCAACTACGAAGCATCAATCAAAGCTTGGAGGACTTCGCTCATCGCATCATCTGAAGGCCAATATTCCTTGGAAGTCCAAACAATTTCCCCGTTTCGATTTACAATTTGGATTGTCGGTGTTACCGGGTCATTGAACGCTTCATAGATTGAGAGATTGTCAACGACAGTACCCGTATTGAAATCGAAAATGGGGGTATTCTGGGTGGGTATCGCAACAGTCCAAGGTGATGGGTGTGATGAATTGTTGTGGGTCCCATAAACATCATCCAACTTTTCCTCACTTTCAAAATCAGCATATCGATGAACACTGACGATCGATGAGACGTTCAAGGATTCATTCTCGATGGCACTGCGAAATTTGTCAGCCCAGTCATGGCAACCATAGCATCCGGTTGAGACCCAAAACAGAATGATGGGATTCAACTGAGCCCGCTCCTGGAGATCAAATTCAACATCGATACTTGTGTTTGAATTCAAGGTCTCAGCAGTAAACGAATATTGCCTGTTGACTTGATTTTCTTCCACAACTTCTTTTGAAACGCAACCCGATAAACAGGTCAAAAAAATCAGCAAGGATACGAGATGTACTCGTTGCATGTCTTCACCTAAGGCTGACGAAAGAGATGTGGAGGGGGGACGACCCGTGGCTGTTTGATTCGCTCTTTTGCAAGATAGTTTTTCTGGGGTTTCGGTGCAGATGTTTGCCACGGATCGTCTTGTTTTTTCCCACTTTTTCGGACTTTTCTGGAGAACAAAATCACGGTGAGCAGAGCGACCAAACCACTGAGAATGTAAATCACAGTATCTGCACTAACCATGTCAAATGGTTGCCCTCTGAGTATTTGAAGGCGTGTTCTTTGCTTGAATCCTCAGATGTAGTCTGAAAGCGTGGTTAGGGCATAGAGGGGGATTCCGGCGGCTTCGAAGGCAGCCTGCCCCCCTTCTTCACGATCTACGATGCTAATACAGGCTACAACATTACATCCGAGTTCCTGCAATCTCTCAACCGCCTTCAATGCGGAACCTCCAGTTGTAGTTACATCTTCCAAAATCAAGACCCGATCCCCGGATTGAATCGTGCTACCCTCAATACCCGGGGGATTTCCTGTTTTTCGACCACCTCTACCCTTTGGCTCTTTGCGCATGATGAATCCGCGAAGTTTGCTACCGACGCCTGCTTTTGCAATGGCAATTCCAGTCAGTGGAACCGCGCCCAACTCTAGACCACCAACAACATCCACCCCCCCTTCGATTTTCCCAATCTGATCATGAATGAGCACCCCGAGTAAATGCGCCGATTCGGGATCGCACATGACTGGCTTTGTATCGAAAAAATGTCGGCTGGTGCGACCGGAAGCCAACGTGAATTCCTCATTCTCGGCACAAAGGTAGGCCAGATTACGGACTTTCTCAATCAATCTGAGTCGTGCTTCGCCACTTTCAGTAGTCTCTGCCATGCTTCCGCCCGCTATGCGTTTTTGTCGACCTTCCATGAACCTTCGCTGAGTTACGTCACACTTCCTACGGAAGTGCATAGCCCATTGCGAATGCTTTTGGGCGCCCGAGAACCCTCGTGCCATGTTCGCACGGAGGGTTGAGATGTCAGGGGGGAGTGTGGGTCGCCCGATTTCTCCATTGGATAGTGAACGCTTGCAACAGGAGATTGATGCGTATCAATCCAAACTTGATGATCAATGTGAGTCGTTATACAAACTCGCGAATGAAGCCCGGAGCAAGGGATTTGATCTGAGTGAAACAGTCGAAATCCCTCGAGCAATCGACCTTGCGGATCGCGCAGAAAAGTTGCTCCTTGACTACCTCATCGCACCAGAATATGGTTTTGAAGACCCGATTCCGATTGCTGAAGATATCCGTACTCTTCTGAAAGAAAAAGATTCCAGAGAAGATGCAGCTATCGATATGGCGGTGAAAGTCGCGATTCAGATGCATGACCGCACCGGTGATGTACAAAAAAGCATAGACACCGGATTACGAGTGGGTCTAGCGGTACTGACTGAAGCAGTTCTAGTCGCACCACTGGAAGGCATTGGTCAAGTTCGAGTCATGAATAATTTGGATGGGACCCGCTTTGTCTCGATCGATTTTTGCGGCCCGATTCGTGCGGCAGGTGGTACTGCTCAAGCCCTCGCTGTATTGATTGCTGACATGATTCGACGGGCGCTTAATTTGGAGAAATACGAACCATCCATCCCAGAAGTGGAGCGAGTCAAGGAAGAGTTCGGCCTGTATCGTGGTGGATTGCAATACAAACCTCCACCAGAAGAAATCGAGATGATTGTCAAAGCCTGTCCAATCATGGTGAATGGTGAGGAAACTGAGGATATCGAATGTGCAGGTTTCCCAGAAGTTCGCAATATCGTCGAGCCGAACAATACCCCTCGGAAACGAATTCGTGGTGGTGTGATGCTGGTGATCGGTGAAGGCCTTTGTCTGAAAGCATCAAAGATTCAGAAACATACCGAGAGACTGAAAGTTCCGGGTTGGGATTTCATCTCAACCTTCGCCTCTCGACAGAAGAAAGCCGATGATTCTGAAGGCCTTAAGAAACGGAAACTCAAGACAGATGACCGCTTCATGCGTGACATCATTGCAGGCCGCCCAGTCTTTGGTGAACCAAATACTGCGGGTGGGTTCCGGCTGAGATACGGCCGCCCTCGCACATCTGGTTTGGCCGCAGCAGGAGTACATCCTGCATCGATGCACGCCATGGGGGACTTCCTCGCTGTTGGCACACAAATGAAGATTGAGCGACCAGGGAAAGCCTGCGCAGTCGTTCCATGTGACGAATTAGATGGTCCGACAATTCTTCTCAAGAGTGGTCGATATGGGCGGATACAATCCGCCGAAATGTGGCACCGTGTTGAAGGTCAATTGCAGTCGATTTGGGATAATGGAGAATTGATGATTGGTTATGGAGAGTTCGCTGAAAACAACAAACCATTGGTTCCTTCTGGCTATGTCTCCGATTGGTTTGCAAGTGATTTATTGGAATCACTTGACTCCGAATCGAAGGTAGATCGTTTCGCGCAAATCTTGGGGGTAAGTCGTCGCCGATTACCACCTGGAATACCTGCGACGGGACAGGTTGGTGTTTCGGATGACTCACTGGAACACCATCGATGCCAACGTTTGTGGCATCGAACCCTATCAAGAATGATACTTGATTGGGAATCTGTAGTCGAAATTTCTCAACATTTTTTGACAGCAATCCCACCCCCGTGGAATCTTTGGTGGAACGATTTGCCATTGGAATTCATTCCCTACCTCATCGACTCACTACTCCTTGGAAAAACTGAGAATGCGACCCATCTCGAAGATGGGATTCAGATGTACCCCCATCCAGATCGCATCTGGTTCCGTTTACCGAAAGCGGTCGAAAATTGGATCGCCATCGACCATACTCCTGCCGAACTTCCAAGCAATGGGAGCACCCATTCTACCCAAACTACCAATCAACAAAATCTACCCAAACAGATGCCAGGTCCTCACCAATCGATACCTGATTCCGTTCTGGGGAATTGGTCCAGTGGCACCCACCATCAAGAACACGGCATTATCAAATCTGCGTTAATGGTTCTCGGCATCCCCCATGTTCATGATGGCCCTGACTTACTCATCATGCATGGCTGGCAGCCACTTTTGGAGGGATTGGGATTGCAAATTGCATCCAAAGTTGGGGCGAATCCGAGCGTTAGAATCGATGCTAAAGCACACATTGATGACCGCCTAAATCGATTGGTCAAATCAATAAAAATCATTCAGGAAGAAACTCTTCGAGTTGATGATTTAGAACAACGTCGTTCCATTCCACGAATTGCTGCGGAAACCGCTGCGAGGCAGCAGGGAAAGAGCATTGCTGAAACTGAACAGGCAGGACGAGATGCCGCCGCTACGATTCCAGATGATGGTCCCCAAGACAAGGACGCACTCCTTGCAGCGGAACAGTTGATGGATGAACATGCCGTTGATGGTGCACTATGGTTGGTCAAGAAATGTAGCGATTTACGATGGGTATCTGCCGCACCCTGCCGCGTTGGCTGTCGAATGGGTCGTCCTGAAAAGGCCGCTCCTCGGGAGATGAAAGGGAAGCCACACAGTATATTCCCGATCGGAAACGAAGGTGGCCCACAGCGATTGATTACACAAGCTGCAAACAAGGGCAGTATTATGGTGACTATGGGTACCAGAGAGTGTATCAAATGTGGTCAGAGGACACCATACACAATTTGTCATCATCGAAGTATACCCAATGACCCCACCGAGTGTGGTGGCAAGACCAAGCCCGTCGTTGACAATCAACAAAATCAGGGTCGGCGAAAGGGTATCAATCAGACAGTGAATATTCCAGAATTGTTGGAAACCAAGCGAATCAAATTGGGATTGGATCGAATTCCAAAGAAATTCAAGGGCGTCAAGGGTTTGACCTCAACCGAGCGGTACCCTGAACCCTTGGAAAAGGGTATTTTGCGTGCAAAACATGCTCTTCCTTGTTTCAAAGCCGGTACCGTTCGATACGATATGATCGATGTACCAGTCACTCATTTCAGAGCCAAGGATATCGGTACATCAGTCGAGCGATTGGTTGAACTTGGATATACACATGATATCGATGGACAACCTCATACTCGACCCGAACAAATTGTTGAGTTGTATCCTCAAGATTTCATCCCCAGCCGAAAGGCGGAGGACTATCTCCTTCGCGCGAGTGCTTTCATCGACGAACTTCTTGTCCGATTCTACGATATGGAACCCTTCTATGAAGCAAAGAGCGCTGATGATTTGGTTGGCCACTTGTGTGTGGGTCTCGCACCTCACACATCGGGTGGAGTGTTGACTCGAATCATCGGCTGGTCCAATGCCAGCGCAGGGTATGGTCACACCTTGTATCATGCAGCGAAACGACGTAACTGCGATGGAGACGAAGATGCTCTGATTCTGTTGTTGGATTGTCTCCTAAATTTCAGTCGAGTGTTATTACCGAGCAATCGAGGTGGGCGGATGGATGCCCCTCTGACCCTTTCGACAAGGCTGAATCCAGAGGAGTTGGACAAAGAAGCGCTGAACGTGGATACCGCATGGTGGTATCATCGGTCGTTCTTTGAAGCAACTCAAGATCAGCCACAACCCTATGAAATTGCCAATCAGATGGATATTGTCGAACGACGAATCGGTACGATCGGCGCAGTCCGAGGATACGGGTTTACTCACGATGCAAATTCGATAGATTCTGGACCTCTAAACTCGTCCTACAAAACACTCGAAACCATGATTGACAAAATGAATGCCCAATTACTACTCGGTCAACGCTTGAGGGGTGTAGACGTTCGCAATGTCGCCAGTCAAGTGGTCGAATCTCACTTCTTGCCGGATTTACGGGGCAACTTGGTGGCGTTTACCCGTCAGAAATTCCGATGCGTCCGATGCGGCGAATCATATCGTAGATATCCACTGTCTGGATATTGTATCAAAATCAAGAAGCAAGATTTCCGGAGTGCATCACATTTCACCAAGGAAGAGCAAACATGTGGTGGAAATTTAGCACTCACTGTCAGCGAAGGTGCTGTACGAAAATACATCCGTGTAATGCAGCATGTAATCGACCATTATGGCGTTGACATGTATACACGTCAACGTGTCGACGGTTTGGTAAACAGTACCGATTCGTTGTTCAAAAATGATCGGGTCAAAGTGTTCACACTCGATGATTTCGTGAGCGGGTAATTGCTCATCAATTGTCGGAATCTTCTCCACTCAATTGTCGCCACAAATCGCTAACTGTACGTATATTCTCATCGTGCTCAACCTTTCCAGTCAAACCTTCAGTGGTACCCTTGCCCAATTCATCGTCTTGTTCAACAGACTCTTTATCGACAAATGCTTCAGTATCTCCATCGGCTTCCGCAGCCTGGGCAGCAAAATTTTCTCGCATACGTTTGCGTTGCATTTCTGCACTCTCGCTTTGCGGTTGCAACTCAAATCCAACCAAATCATCGACATCAACAGGATTTCCACCTGACATGGAATGTGCAAGTTGCTCCCACTCTTCCTTTTGCCGCCGTTTGTGAAGAGGCATGTTGCGCACACGAGATTCGTTTCGCCTACGCATAATTTCTCGGATTGTGCGATCGGCAATACCGAGGAATAAACCGAGTAGATTTGCAACCACGAACCCTTCCGTTCGGAATGGTTCCCATAGGTGCATGCCTAAACTCATCTCAGCACTGATGTATTTTGAGGGATAAACTTCGACCTCTCCATCGATAATGACGGTGGTGTAAAATGTGTGTTCGCCAGGGGGTAAAATCAACTGTTTGACACTGCAATCATCGGTCGAATTTCCTTCCCAAATCAGTAATAGTTCACCTTCATTCATCTCATGATGTATGCGAACAGTGACAATTGGTGCCGTGGCATTTTTCGGTTTGAAATCACAGTTCAAATCAACTGCAGTATCACGTTCAAGTCCAAACATATTTGGAACATCTAGGACGTATTTTCCATTGACTTCTCGGTCATGTTTGCTGACTTCATTCACCGCGACTGCATGAGAGTAGTGCATCCAGATTAGATTCAACAAAATCCAGGTGAGCAATGTTGCAATGAATCTTGTCCGCATATTTTTCTTGGATTCTTTCCGTGGTTTCTTGCCATCTGGGGATGCTTCTCGGGCCATCGCTTCATGGACCAGATTCACATTTTCACCCCAGCAATATCGAGGACGCGCCTCATCCACTCTAATTTACGCATCTTTCGTTCAGGATTCGTCCGTCCTGTCCAACGTCCGATCGAATCGGTTCGAAAGCCTCTGAGGTGAATCTGTTCAATCGCCACATTTTGAGATAATACAAAACATACAGCGCGGTCCCCATCGGTAAACCCACCAGGGTTATGCATCTCTTGCAATTTCTCAGGTGTTTGGTGGGTTAGGATAAGAGGCGTATTGTGTAAAATCAAAACCTCAAGCAATTCAATCCATTGCTTGACATTGTCTCCATGAGCATGCAAGACAAATGGGATCCCCTTTTGTGCCGCCTTCATCAGATCAGCCATTTCCCCATCGCCATCACTGACAATACACAATAGAGAGTCCCAAGCGATACCTGGATATTCCGATTCATTGAGCACACCCACGGCTCCATCCGCAGCGATCAGGCGGTGCCCCTCAACGATTGCATCATTGATATCTTCAGGTTCAGCTGCAGCTCCTAGGATGGTCAAAGGACTGAAATTCAGTGTATTTTGCAATTCAAAGGTGGTTTGTCTTCGTCCATTCTGTGACCAGGAAGGAACCAATTTTGACTTCGATTCACAATACCACAGTAAATCCTTCGCCGAATCCAAATCATCTTGCAAGCGCCATCCGAAGTCACTGCGGATGTCATCCTGAATTTGGACCAATCTAGAGTCCAATGCGCTCGTCACATCACGGCGAGGAATAGAGAACCTCAAGAACCCTCGTTTACAGGATGGACACTCCATGCCGATGCCGTTGCAACCCAAACCCATCGAAGATGCGGTTGTGACTGCACGGTACCCGTTTCTACCTCAGGCCAGCGCCGCAATGAAGGTACACATGGAAGCCAACAGTGTCGATTTGGAATCACTTGTCGATACTGAATGGCTCGAGGCCGTGCGAGTTCGTGCACGTGTGCGTTTGGTAGAATCCGTTGTCAGTAAGGAGGGCATTGACACTACCACTACCGTAGACATACATACGCCCTATGGGCAAATGGTGGAATGCCTTTCCTTCCTGTATGCAATGGTTACTGTCTGCGCCTCCTTCGATGAAAGGCTACTGGCTCGATGGGCAGAAGGTGAATCGAGCCGTGCCGATCAGTTGTGGGGGACCATTGAGTCGGAAACATCGTTCCAACGTCTTGCGGAAACCTATCTCAGTGACATCCGTATTGGTGAAAATGGGTATTGGGAAGTTCCGATGACAGATTTCATTGAAATTTGCCCAAAGATTAGCGGAGCCTATTGGCGCCTTCCAAATCGTCCGGTCCGGCAAGGTTGGGTGATATTGTCTCCCGCTTCAGGAGAGAATAGTCAGCAGCGCCTCTCACGTTTATTGAAAGAGAGAATTCGTACAAGGCTCATCGAGGATTGTCGTAAGCGAATGGAACTCATGGATGAGGCCTTTGTCGGACGCATGGCCGAAGAGGTGGGACGAATCGTTGGCTTGTTGAAACATCAAGCCAGTACAGAGGTCTCATTCACATCTGCAGATGAGGAAGATTGGCCCCCTTGCATGAGAGAAATATCCACACAACTCGCTCAATCCGTCAACGTGAATCACGTTGGTCGTGTATTCTTAGCGAGTATTTCACGGGTGATTGGATTGACAGTTGATGAAGCACAAGCATTCTTTGTCAATGCCCCTGATTATTCTGCGGAGACCACTCGCTATCAACTCACTCACGTCTATGAAAATGAGTACACTCCAGCTGGTTGTCCCAAGTTGCAAATCAATGCCTGCTGTCCAGTTTCTCGAGGGGATGTCAAATCAGATTTATGCAATCGAGAATGGATGGATCATCCACTCAAATATCTCCGTGCTAGGCAACGGGCAAAACATCGTGATGAACAACAGTCAGCAGCACCATAGGCACCACAAGAGTAGGGAATTAAACACCCCAATAACGACCTGTATCTTGCTTTGATTCCCACGAGCGAACGCCTGTACGAACGGCCCAGAAGATGAATAGTGACAAGATGGTGTTGCCCCAATCTTGGACAATCGTAGATACATCGTATTCGTATCCACTTCCATTGGCGATTTGAATGGCGACTTGCAAAGCCGCAGTCGCCATGGTCCACATGACGACTCCAAATGCAATCACCAAGATTGAACGTCCACTGAAGTTCCCCTTTTTCCATCGTAGGACCATCAACGAAAGGGCAAAAGCAAGCGCACCGAGGACAATCCATGTCAACGATTTCTGAAGAACTTCCAACCCGAGTAAAATATTACTGGTCTCCGTTCTAGAAACATCACCATACGTATCGTATCCCTCCACGACAGCGAGTAATATGGCAACGCCGGTAACCGCCCACAATAGTGAGGAGAGAATCGCCGCGTCGGCCGATTCTCTCATGTCTCTCATCAGCCGCTCTAACCGATCTTCAGCTCCAAGTCCCTTGAACAATAGGTAGACACCGAGAAGCAAAGGCATGGCTCCAATCAATGCTCCTCCACCGGGGAGAATCATACCCAGACCGAGAATCATCATGAATATCGAAATGGGAACTAGCAAACGCGCTCGCCATCGTGGATCTTCAATCGCTTTTGCGATGTAGTAGTACGTACCCTCTATGCCCTTGGATTGTCGGACGATGATTTTCTCAACATGGTCGATAGAAAGACGACTGGTTAAGATTGGCAAGACCGATTCATCTTCCATACCATCGGTAACCAAAATTCCCCGGTCTGGTTGAAATTCAGCGATAACATCTTCAAGTTGCTGTGCAATATTCCGATCGGATTTGACACCGACTCGTTCATCTCCGGTCAAAATAGCAATTTCAACTTCGTCGTTTGGATCAGCATTTTCCGCAATCAGGTCGTGTTGATGAAGTGCACCGAGGATGGCATTGGTATCACTTTCCTCGGGGTCAGCAATCCCTAGACGAAGTGCTGCGGTCAGGACTTGACGCCGTCCAACCACACTACCACGGATGCCCGCTTTGACGCCTAAATCGTTGTCACGATCGACGGTTATGACCAGTGTTCGGACCAGAATGACACCTCCCGCACCCCTAAGGGGGGTGCGACAGTGATTTCAATTGTTGGATAATTTCCCGCAAATTAAGCGGTATATGTGATTTCAGCCATACAACTCGGGCATGTAACCTTGATTGGTCGGACTGCAGGGATACCCAAAGCGGCGCTGCACTCTGGACAAATCACTGCCTGTTCAACCTGTGATTGTCTTGCCCTTCCTTCACGACTCGGGTCATATTTCGCTCTAAACTTTGAAGGATCCTGGATATAATTTGCAGATTGTCCCGACTGAGCAATAGGTCCTGCGTCGGTCTTAGTGAACGTGGATGGCGCCACAGTATCTCCACTTTTCCAAGCGTTGTATTGGGCCTCTACTTCTGCAGCACTCATTCGATAATCAGAACCGAATCGCGAGTATGCGAGCATCCGATCGTAATCATCCATCGCATCGAGTTTTGCCAAGGCCTCAGCAGGTAGCATGATTCTCAACCCCCGTACTCTCTGTTTAACTTAGCGATTTCTCTCTATTTGCTCATGGCATCAGGTGTTCGGATAGATTCTCAATCAGTCGTTCCATCAATGTATTTCCATCTGCCTGCACACCCTTTGCAAACCGAATTGAAACTGCAGTTTTTGCTTCAGTACCTGAATTTCGAACTGCAATTGATATTGCCAACCTATCCAATTCACCTGACAACAACAGTAGCCCCGGCTCACCTTCAACATCGACCCTTTGCAATGAAGTTCCACTCCACTCTTCTGAGATTTTTTGTACTAAATCTGCCAACTGATTTTCACCAGTCCATCGTTCACGGATACTGGGCTTAATCGATACGCGTTTCTTCCAACCCCCTGCGAATGCAGGAGAAACATCTGCGTGAAGAATGGTGTATCGAGCCATCAATGCAGCAATGAGGGTTGCAGTTCCGTCTCCGACCAAGCCCCATTTGCCGGCCTGATGAGGGATCTGTGTGGGCATTACGAGATGCCCGGAATCCTCGGTTCCAATCAGGCGTGGCATCCCCTCTGCTGCGATTATTTTCTCATTTGGGCCATCCCAAAGTGCAGCGGACAACCATCGATCCCCAACAGCTGTTGTGATTGATTGGTGAGTCCCCAAACGACTCAAATCTGCAGTCAATCCAAGATCGCTTTCGATGCTCGATGCCATCTTCCATTCGGAACTGTCACGAACAAGTGATGCTCGAATGATATCATCACACATTCGATCACCATCAACAATTTTCAGACCATCTGATGTTCCTTCGATGAGCAAGCATCTGTCCCCATCTCCATCCAAAGCTGCACCGATGATTTCTCCGGGTTTCCAAGGGACAACGCCCCCATTGTGTTCCAATCGCTGTGATATGCACCAAAGCAACCGATGCGCTGGCGGTTCCAGATTCAACTCGCTTGCTTTCCACTCTTGTGTTGGCGAAAAATCCCCGGCCCCACAATCTTGGTTGATGGGATCGAGTCGGCTGCTCACCTCAATTGCTGCGAGCCCATCCTCAGTCAATTGATCAGCCAACCAAGTCACGCCCGCACCACCCGAGCAATCGAGCAATAGCCCCGGAGATGCAATGGTTCCTGCCCAATTGATTGTATCAAAGTTGATTGAAAACAAGGATTCTAGTTCAGATACTCGATTGCGAATTGCGGTTTTGTAAAGACTCAAACCTTCAATTTCTTCGAGAACTTCTCCACTTTCTTGAGGTGCGGCACGGGACCCATCGGCCAATTCCCATGCCAACTTCGAGATTTGGTCTTCAGTTTCTGGCATGGATTTGTACCCCTCTGCATCGAATAATTTGACCCCTGAGTCGGTCGCAGGGTTGTGGCTTGCCGTCACCATCATTCCTGCATCCGCAGCACAAGCCAGAATTGCATGATGGATTCCTGGAGTTGGCACTTCACCAATTCTCATGGTTCGACAACCTGCAGCACCTAGGCCCGATTGAAGGGCATCAACCAATTCTGCATTACCGTCTCGACGGTCCCAACCGATGAGGACCAAGGGTGATTCACCAATCTCGAGAATCAATTGCAACCCTGTGGCCTCACCAATGATTCTCATGGCGCGATTGCTCAATATTCGTTGCTCAATTAACGCCATAAGTGCGGCTTCATCATCACCGGAAAAGGTAGCGACTTTACCGCGAATACCATCGGTACCATGGAGTCGAGGACGGCTCATGAAATCACTCTCGTAGCGTACTATCGTTTGTGTGGGCCCCACTGACGGTGACATTGGGCCATACATTGCAATTGATGCCCAAGACTGTGCCGGGATTGCAGACCGCATTGCACCCGATTTGCACACCCTCTCCTAAGATTGCACCAAACTTTCTGAGACCCGTATCCATGGAAAGGTTGTGAATCCGGATGTGGCGTCCATCGTTGCGTAAATTGGAAAGTTTGCAACCCGCACCTAGATTGACACCTGTACCCAATATTGAATCCCCGACATAATTGAAATGCGGTGCTTTGGCACCTGGAAGCAATAAACTGTGTTTGATTTCGGTTGCATGACCGACCACCGCATCTCTACAGATCCATGAATGACTGCGAACATATGCTCCATGACGAACCTCACCTGCAATATATGAGGGGCCTTCAATATGGACACCGGGCCCAATTCGTGTCCCATCGACGATGTGAACAGGTCCTTTGGATTCATCAATGGTGATGGAAGGATGCAAATTTCTTCGATTGGAACCCAACCCCTGCAACAGGTATTCAAGTTGGTTTGCAAGACCATTTCGACTGGATTTATCGAGCAAGATCCAGACGGGTTCGTCATCGGGCATTCTCAATCCGGTGACGGCGCCCCCAGACTTTCCAAGGGAGGGGAAGAGCGCTGCAGCGGTTACATCCATCAGGTGACCCAACAAGGCTGACGCCTAAGTGTTTCCAGCCGAATTGTTTCACTCAAGCGGCTTTGGAGCGGCAGCCAGAACTTCGGCACTGGTCCCTTCGGCAAATTGAGCAAAGTTTTCTCCAAACATTTTGGCCAATTGATTTGCAGCTGCATCATATTGTGAGCCATCGCCCCAAGTATCTCTAGGATTGAGAATTTCTTCAGGAACCCCTTCACAACTTTGCGGGACTTCAAAACCAAATCTTGGGTCGATGGCGAACTCAACATCATTCAGACTCCCATCAAGCGCAGCATTGAGTAGTGCACGCGTCCATTTGATTTTGATTCGCTTGCTCTTTCCATATCCTCCGCTAACCCAGCCCGTATTCAATAGCCAGCATTTTGCTCCATGTTGCGCCATTTTTTCAGCCAAGAGGTCTGCGTAAACACTTGGATGACGTGGCATAAATGGTGCACCAAAGCAAGCGGAGAACGTGGCTTGAGGCTCCTTCACACCAACCTCTGTTCCGGCAACCTTGGCCGTATATCCTGAAATGAAGTGATAGGCTGCTTGTGCCGGGCTTAGTCTGCTGATTGGAGGAAGAACACCAAAGGCGTCACAGGTCAAAAACACCACATTCTGTGGATGTCCGGCCATGGAATCTGGCGTACGATTTTCGATGAATTCAATCGGGTAAGATCCGCGTGTATTTGCAGTGAGGGTATCATCCGTGAAATCTGGAATCCCATCATCATCGACAATGATATTCTCCAGGATAGATCCAGGCATTTTTGTCGTCGCAAAAATTGCCGGCTCATCTTCTTCAGACAAATCAATCAACTTTGCATAGCATCCACCTTCAAAGTTGAACACACCCTTAGCAGACCACCCGTGTTCATCATCACCAACCAATGCGCGATTGGGGTCTGCGGAGAGTGTAGTCTTACCCGTTCCTGACAAACCGAAGAACACGGCTGTGTTTTCTCCTGTAGTATTGGAAGAGCAATGCATTGGGAGATGGCCACGAGATGGCAAAATATGATTCATGATCGAGAAAATCGATTTCTTAATCTCGCCAGCATATTGAGTCCCGCCAATAATCACCATCCGTTTTTCAAAGTTGATAATTACAAATGCCTCTGAATTGAGCTCTGTCACTCCGCCCTTTGAACCAATCCAATCGGGTCTTGCTTGATAACTCGGTGCGTGCAATATAGTAAATCCAGCCCAGACATCCATGGCCTGAATTTCTTCTACAGACGGTCGGATAAACATGTTTCTTGCAAAAGAAGCGTGCCATGCATTCTCGGTTATCAACATCACATTCAACCGCTCTTCAGGGTCAGCCCCACAGTACAAATTCTGGATGAACCACTCATCCTTTTCCAACAGATGTTCCGTGACAGCGTGTTGAAGTAAATTGAAGGTATTTTCTGAGATAGGAGTATTCACATCCCCCCACCAAACATCTTCGGTCGTCAACCCTTTAGTGATGCTCGAAATCTTACTTTCGTGTAGTTTCACGATGTATCGATCATTCGGTGATCTACCGGTCCTCTCTCCAGTGACGGTTCTGAGCACTCCATGCGCGGTCATTTCTCCCTCTTTTCGCCGAATTGCAGCCGCGTAGAGGTCTTCCCATTCCAAGTTCCAATGAATATCTCCATCGTATCCATTCCTGCTTAAACCTAAGTCTGCAAGACCCATATTGACATCCCTAAACGATTCAGGGATAACCCCTCCAGACCGCATCGGCCGAAGCACCATGGGGCCTGCGCCCCACTGACCATTATAGTGCATTTCGGAAGGTTGAACCTGTTGTTTGACCACCAATAAGGGTCTTGCAGACCCTCACCTACACTATCAAATTGGGGGCGAGTCTTATTCGACGCACCGTCTGCATAGATGCATGGCGGAAGACAAAGACGGAGTCGAGAAGTCCTCCTCCAAGGACAGGGTGATTGATTCTCGCTCGTTCCAATTGGGCGGTGGCGTCGATCTTGATGCGTTCATGTCCCCAGACGCATTTGCCGAAGCGAAACGGCCCGCACTCCCCGGAGGTTCACCCACGGATGCTACCGCTGGAATCGATTCTCAAGTATCGAAGCAGAGTGACGATGAAGATGCAGCAATCGGTGAAATCTTTGATCCATTTGAGCGGGATTCTGGGCCCAAACCTGGAGATATTCTGTCCGATGGAACCGTCTATGAGACACCTGAACTCGATACAATCACCGAGGCGGCTGTGCAAGGCGAACGACGTTTGCACTGGGCATTGATGGTGACCATGGTCTTCGTCTACAGTTTGATTGGCTGGGTTGTTGCGACCGCTCTCGAACCCTATCTTGCAACCGCTGGTCTACTTTCATTGGCCGTGATGGGTTTTGCCTTAGGGGAACGATGGGTTCCCGACAAAGGAATGCACATTCTTGGCGTAACATGGATCATCATTTCGATGAAACTCCTGTACGGTTTGGCTCTAGATGCACACCACTGGGGGTGGATTGATACTCCACAACTGGGGATGACTTTGATTGCCTTAGTTGGCCTCAATATTCTTGTCGGATATCGCCATGAACATGATGCAATTATGGCACAAGCTACACTGGTTTCCTTGGCACTTGCATCCGCAGCAGGTTCTGTCGGCGGAGAGATGGGCATCGTTGTGATGATTTTACTCGCGACGATCCTTCTCCATGGGCTCGCATATCACCGACAAAGTGGCAATCTAGCCTCTCTGGGAATTGCTGCCAGTCATCTGTGGATTGGGTTGCATGCCATTCAATCAAATCCTCTCGAAATCGGTGCACTCAAAATTCTTCCATTGGCAGACCCCATGCCTTTGTTCCTACTCGCTTTGGCAGTGACCTGTATCAACGGGTCGATGGCGGCACGTTTCTCAAAGCGTGAGAACTGGTTCAGTAAGGGCATCGCTGTGACCGGTTTGGGAACTCCTGGGTTGTGGGGTGTATCCGTAGGTTTGGGAATGATTGGTGCATTTTTGCTTCTCGCCAGTGGTCGTGATGAAACCGGTTACGCATTGGCCGTTCTCGTCTCGCTTTTGGCTGTTTATGGGGGCTCATATTTGGTGGTCCGTGGAGTTGAACCGATGGAGGTTCTAAAGCCGCTTCTCGCGGCATTGCCAATTCTATTGCTGGCTCTAATTGTCTTGGAAACTGAACTCTTGACACTGTCCTTCATCTCGGGATACGAATCATTCGCAGTTCTCGCATCGTTGGTGACCTTCTCAATCTTGATCCGCCATCAGACCAATGTCACAGACCGCGTACTATGGATGGGCAGCCTGGTTCTGATATTATTACTCACAATCTTGATTCCGGCTGAATCGATGGCTGATGGTGGAGATGAAGGACGCTTCTTGTTGATAGCGCTCGCTTTGGTCCACATTGCTACGGGAGTTTTGGCGTTGAAACGTACATCTCCTAGCATTGCTGGAGCGACCGTTTTGGCCCCTTGGATCTGGATGTTCGCCCACTCCCTTTGGTCATCTTCGATTGAAACATTCTCAGCCGCAAGACCCAACATCGATACTTGGGACGTATTGATTGTTCTCGACCCACAGTATATCGCCGTCTATCTGACACTTGCTGCCCTGATTCAGTACCCCATTAATCTCAGATTGGGGGATACAGGTGTAAACCTCGCAGGCAAGTTGTTGGGTGCCACTGAACTCAGTTCGCGCCTTCGAGATTCGGGAATGATGCGATTGTGGAATTTAGGTCTTATATCAGGCTTGGCCGTTTGGCTGATGTTTGTCGATGCACGTGATGAGATTGGGTGGTTTGTGATTGTAGGAATCGCTTCGCTAGCCGCAGTTCACATTATCGCTGAAGTGCAAGGTAGACACCAAGGAAACCCACGCTTCATTCTCATCAGTTTGGCCATTACCCTAGCCGTTTTCCAATGGAATGTCGGCGCTGACGTGTTTTGGATTCTGATTTTGAGTGTGGCCTCAATTGCGATATTGCTTTCGAGAGATAAAGATGGGCCCAACTCTCAATTGATGAGTTTGGCCATGGGTTTGTTGACCTTGCAAATCATCCTATTCGAACTGGATCGTGCGAATCAACAATTGCTACTGGATCCCGTACCGATTGACAGAATGCAAACTGGAATTGTGATTCTATTGGCAAGTGCCGGCCTTCTGTCGATTTACCTCCCGCGCGCAAGAAATTTGGAAAAATTGCTACCACCGGCCGTGGCAGTGGTTTGTTTGCTGGCTGTACAAATTTGGGCGACATATGGTGAAGAAATGCATGTTGCAGAATTGCTGGTTGCCATCCTCATGTTTGTCGCTTCGGCGATTTATCTTGCTGCAACCGGTGAACTTCGTATGGAATTGAAGCAGGTGGGTAAGCGTGAGGCGAGATTGTCAGAAATAAATCGCAGATTGGCCCTGGCTCAAGCTTTGGAGAAAGGAAACCTATCGTCTTCTGTTTCTCCGAGTCCCAAATTGCTGACCGATTCGTCAGCCTCATCTGCCACATCAGCAATGACCGTAACTCAAGACACCACTCCGGTTGCGATCGATGTTCAACAAGGAGGTAAGATGTATCACTTTGCGGACGAAGATTTGGCTCGAACCGCAACCGGTGATCAGACGGGTAGACTGGCCAAATCAATGTCTCAAGCCATTTCTCGTGGCGGCATGAAAATGGCCGATGCAGAGATCTATACTCTGATTGAAAAGCAACGCAAGCGCCGAAGAAAATCGGGAGCGCAATACAATTCTGAGGAACTGGATTTGCTGGTAGGTGACATCCAACATCGCCCCGTGATCGTTCTATCTTTCATTGCAGTCACTACCTTAGCGGCCTGTTTTGTCGCTTGGATGCAAAGTGATACCAATCCAGGCTTGATGCTAATGGTCAGTTTGTTCGCGCTGACACTGACTTGGGTTTCAAGACAACGAGCGAAGGTCCACAATCTGCGATTGCCCGATATCAATGGAATCGAAATGCCATTTTTCGTCACCATGGGGTCGCTAACTCTAATCTATCTGGTTGGCCATTTCAACGGATCAAAATACGAGCAATTGGATCTGTTTGTCCTTACCTTCGGTTTGCTTGGGTTATCGATGATCTCACTTTACGGTCGTGAAGACTTGCCATGGCGTATTCCCAGTGCCGTCGAAAGCGTTGTGACAATGTTGGTCATTTCTCGAGTGGTGGGTTCAATGTTTGTTGAATCCGTTCCATTTGTATTCACAGTCAATCCATTGGCCAGCGGTTGTACAGACACCTGTCCGACTTCAGAAATGATTGGATGGCAATTGCCTTGGTTGTTCCACGAATTTTCCCTTCTGATTCTTGTTTTGGTTTGGGAATGGATCGAAGGCTTTCGCCGAACTCATGGGATGCCAGATCATCGTGGTGCTGCCGGTCGCGCTGGATTTGCCTTAATGGTGGTCCTAATCTCGGCAGGACCTGCAGGAATTCTCGCTGGATTGTTGTGCATGAAGCGCTCGTTCAATTGGAAGCAACCGGCCGCTGTTGCACTCTCGATTTACGCTGTTTTGGGTGGCATGTTGGCCATGAACTCATGGGATTTGATTCCGATGTTTTCCGAGTTATTTGCAGGGACAATTCTGGTCATTGGTTTGATAATGATTTTGAGTCAAGCTTACACCATCTTCGCAGGCCATCCGAAATGGACTTCTGCCTGGCTTTGGAACGCTCATGTTCTCCTTCCAATCGGCGTCTTTGCTGTCGCGGGCTGGTCTTCCTGGTTGGTGGTCTGTACCCTAGCCTTATCGCTCACAACCTGGGTTGGAGGAATTCTTCAACTCCGCCGCGGAATGCGAGTATTTGGTGCATTGGACTTGGTGCTTGCATTCTGTATAGCATTGCTAATTTTACAAGAAGGTCTACTCGATCCAAGTATGCTATTGTTGATGCTTGGTGCGCTCGCCATCGAGTTGGGCATCGTTGCATGGCTGGGGACTCGGTACGACTTGCAATTGGCTCAAGATTGAAATTCGTCCCTCTTAGAGGGACGGGAGAATGTTCAAACAGGTCGCTTCCTGTGCATTGGGCGTGAGCGGCTCTTGGATCTCAGATCGACCAGCGGCGGAGGAGCATCCGGTTATTCCTCTCGGCTTGAATGAAATGACGGTCCCTAGACTCTCAATCATCGCCAGTTTTGCCACGATATTCATGCTGTTAGTCGCAGGAATATGGATTGCTTTGGCAGCCAACACATTCCTTTCACAGTTTGAGGATGCTTTCGCAGCGATTGACGAAAAAGAAATTCAAGTTGATGGACGATGGACATGGGAAGCCACGCTTTTGTTTGGAGGTGGCGAAGATTCTTGTGATTCTCGAAATGAAGATTGGAATTGGCCATCGAATCTCGCAAGTCAGGATGAATTGTTCTGGTTCCCTGGTGAACTCCAATGCAGTTGGTTGCATCAAGGGGTCGGAGATTATGCACATCTAGCCATCCACAATGTCGATGAAGAAAATCCACTACCTCTCTCGATTGAAATTAATTCAGATTTCATCTCAATCGACGGTGACGGTCAATCCCATTTGGTCGAGGTTGAGGCAGGGGATGCAATTGTGATTCCTCTGCGTTTGGAATCTGAAGTAGACGCATTGTCATTCACGGTCGAAGTTTCCCATGCAGCACTCCCTACGGCCAGTGTTGGATTGGATGTTGAGCTTGAGCAGCACACGATTCAACGAGATCGTCATGCACGTAGCGAACACCTCGAAGTACACTACGTGGTCTGGGACGTAGATACCGGAGAGCAATTGGATGAAGGTGATTTAGGCGCCTATGCAGGTGAAGATCCACGATGTGATTCGCCCATTCCTTGGGTATGTTACATCGAAGGTTTTGGCTGGGGTCTCGTTGGGTTGGATGTGAATGATTTTGACCCTCAATTTGAATCAGGAACAACACACAATCTCATTCTCCCACCGGACTTGGCTTACGGAGGCCAAGATGGGCATGAACTCGAGCATTCATGGCTGCACTTTGAATTGACACTGACCCGGTTGGCTCCAGTGTAAGTTTGTGGGGGATTACAGTGACTACAATCCAACCTGTAGTCATGTTGCCAGATGAAAACGCTCGTGCATACGCTGAATCATCAGCACCTGCAAGAACAGAAGGTACGTCTCCGGCTTTGCATGCGACAGAAGAGATGCGAAGATTGGCCACTCCCTGGTCGGTTGCAGTTGCGAAAGCCAATTTGCTCCACTCATGTGATCTGCCTCCTGGAATCATTCTTGACCCCGCTTGCGGTAGTGGAACTCAACTTGCGGCGTTGTGTAGCACATTGGGTCGCCCCGGATTGGGAGTGGAGTTATCCGGTGCAGTCGCTCCACTTGCCGCCGTAAACCTAGAGCGATGTGGAAAAACCAGTGAGGAAGATTGGCCAGCATCGAGTCGTATTCTCTGGGGCGATGGCACAGCTGCACAATCGATTTTGGAAACCTATCATCAACATATTGAGCAACACCCATGCGTGGCTCTGTTACACGTTGATCCTGCACGCCCCAATGATGCTCAGCAACATACTCTAGAGGAAATGCAACCACGTCTTGATGAGTTACTCAAGTCGTGGGCTCCGTACTTGGGAACAAACCCCGCCGTCATTCTCGACGTTTCTCCTCGTTTGCTGGACACTCAGAGACAAGAAATCGAAAACATCGTCTCATCGATATGGGGTGATGTAGCGATGACATGGCAATGGTTGACACAAGGTCGTGGTCGTATCGATCGATTGTCACTCTGGATTGGTGCTGCAGCCGGATTGGGTCCAAGTCGATTGATCCGATTGACAAAGTCTGGAGAGGTTCAACTGATTGAAGGAACACCGGCCGTCTCAATTGCACAACCGGCCGAATTGAATATTGGAGACCATCTTGCAATCGTAGATCCTTGCGTCATATCCAGTGGGTTGGGTGAATCTTGGAAGAAAATGTGGGCTGGAGATGAGTCACGATGGGCAACAATATCTGGCCGTCGTCCAATCTGTATCAACCCTAGAGATGGCCAAAATACCGTATATCAATCCGTACCAGATAACCCTAATTTTGTCATGATTCAATCAATGATTCAGGCTTCGGGGGAGGTTATTTCAATCGTCCCGGACCTGAATGAAGGATCCATCTCTAGCTACGCTAAAATTGCGGCTGATGCGGGAGTATCTTCCCTCAAACTTCGGTGTACATTGGATCCAGACGTACAACCAAAATTGCAATCAAAAATCGATCGTGAAATGAGAATTTTAGCTTTGAAGAATCCTGTAAAGTCTGGATTTATCGCAGAGATTAACGGAATCCACCTTATTTGCAAAGAGCAGGATTGAGTGCCCCGTAGGGGCATTTGTTCATTTGCGAGTCGTTCATATAGGGGTGGTGAGTCGCGAGGTTGCTTCACATGAGGCCATCGGGCGACCGATGAATAGGGGAGGACCCAAAAATGGCAAAAATTGATGAGTCAGAACTCGGAGATGATTTCAACTACATTATCCGACTTGCTGACAGTGACATAGACGGCCTGTCTCGAATTGGGATGGGATTGACAAGCGTGAAAGGAGTCGGAGCACGAACTGCCATGGCCATCTGCGAAATCGCAGGCGTGGACAAGGAAAGGTTAGGTGGACATTTGAACGATGAAGAACTACAGAAAATCCGTGATGCGATTGAATCGTATCCAACTGAAGTTCCTCTTTGGATGTTGAACCGCCAAAGAGACATTGAGACCGGAGACGAGTTGCATTTGTTCTCGATGGATGTATCCATGACTCAAGATGATGATATTGCTCGCTTGCGTGCGACGAAAGCATACCGTGGTCTTCGCCACGCCGCTCGAAAGCGCGTACGTGGCCAACGCACACGCTCAAACGGACGATCAGGACTCACACTCGGTGTGCAGAGGAAGAAGTGAGATTGGAGGTGAAATGAATGGGACATCCAAAGTTTGCAAGACCCAAGTATGACACTCCGACTCACCCTTGGAAAAAGGGGCGAATCGAAGAAGAACATGCTCTGAAAGAGCAATTCGGCCTAAAGAAGGTCGGCGGAATGAAGGAGATTTGGAAAGCCAAGTCGAAGTTGCGTCGATGGAGACAAAACGCGATGAAATTGATCGGTAGAGTCGATACATCGGAAGGACACTTTTCACGAGAAAAGGATGACTTGGTTGAATCTCTTTATCGCAGAGGCCTACTGGGAGACGGTGCATCTCTTGACGACATTCTACAGATTACTGTAGAGCATGTACTGAGTCGCCGTCTGCAGAGCCAAGTATACTACCGTGGACTCGCATCTTCGATGCGTCAGGCACGACAGTTGGTGGTTCACGGTCACATTGGTCTAGGCGATCAAAAAATGACGGTACCCAGTTACATCATCAGTCGGGATGATGAGAGTATCCTCACTTACCACCACACCTCACCTCTGACGGATGCAGGACACCCTATCCGTGTAGAAATTGACGAGACACGTGCAGCTGCCGAATATGGTGAAGGTGATTATGACGATTCTCCAACTGAAGAATTTGTAGCAGGCATTGCCGAGGCTGTCGAATCCGCCCCAGAGGCTGAAGACACTGTGGTTGAAGGAGGCGATGCTTGATGGCACACAAAGCAGTCCTACACATCTACAGCTCGTACAACAATGTACTACTCACTGCAACCGATTTAACCGGTGCAGAGACCGTTGCTAAGGTCAGCGGTGGACAGGTCACCAAGAAAGGCAGCGATGCTGGTGGCCAATTCGCAGCGACACGAGCAGCAGAGAGAATTGCAGATATGCTACGCGAGAAAGAATTCACTCAAGTGATTGTCAAGTATCGTGGTGTTGGCGGTAATAAATCTCCAAACACAGGACCTGGAGCTCAGGCTGCAATTCGTGCTCTGACCCGTGCAGGAATGACTATCACACGAATCGAAGATGTAACTCCGATTCCCCATGATGGTACCAAGAAGAAAGGCGGTCGCCGTGGGCGACGTGTATGAGGTGAATTGAATGGTCAAAATCGAAATTCTTGAAGAAAACGAAAACCATGTATCACTTCTCCTGAAGGAGACAGATCGAGCCTTTGCAAACGCCATGCGCAGGACCTTGATGAGCAATGTTCCAAAGATGGCCATTCATCGAGTTCGATTTGAGTTGGGAACAATCACTGATAGTCAAACGGGTGAAGTTTACGAATCCATTGGTGCTCTACCTGACGAAGTGATTGCACACCGATTGGCCATGGTCCCAATCCCAACGTTCCACGACGAATTTTGCTTCTTAGAGGACGACCCAGGCAACGAGGGACTACCTCGGGAAGAATGGGGTACTCCAGCGAGCCAGATTATCTACCACTGCAGCGCACGTGGTACACCTGAGGGACATATTGTCACCGCCGGAGATCTCAATGTTCTAGGTGAAGATAAGTTGCAAATTCCTGAATTGTACCGTGACATTCCAATAACCAAATTGTTTGCAGGCCAATACCTTGAGTTCTATGCCTATGCTGTACTCGGTGTGGGGTCAGAACACACCAAGTGGAGTCCGGTATCCGGTGTCAGTTTCAAGTCTCGAAAGATTGCAACTCTTGAGAAGCCAACCAAGGCCAAGGCGTTGTGGGATCTAAACTTGTCAATCACGAAGTCCGATTTCAAGAACAAGAAGCTTGAAGATATTCACAAGGTTGAGACACTCATCCAAGAAATGCATCATGTTGGTGATGGTACTGCAAGAATTGATGATTTTGCGGATGCGATTACACTAGAAGATGTTCCAGGAGAATACCTGTTCAGCTTTGATACCGATGGTTCAATGACACCAAGAACCGCGTTTGCAATGGCTTGCAAGTCGCTTTCTGCTCGGTTTGGTAACATCCTGGAGCAACTCTCTGAGGACCTCTGAACTTCATCGCCCCGATTGAGGGTTTGTGATGCAAGGTAGGGCCCATGTGGGCGGACACGTGACACTGATATTCAGTGTCCAAGATGAGGCTGATAATTTACTGCATCAGGGTAGTCGCGGCGCAGGAATGTCCCTCGATCGAGGTGTCATTGTTGAAGCCAGTGCAAAGCCTGGCTCAGGACAGTTGCAAATCGAAGGCGATGCACCGAGCAATCATTTGCATCGATTGGTATTTGAAGAATTGACTGCATTTGAACCGAAAGTCAACGATTTTGACTGGACAATCCACCATTCTTGCGAACTTCCGCCATCACAGGGTTTCGGACTTTCAGCCGCAGGTGCCATTGCCTGCGGTTTGGCGATTCAGAGAACACTGCAAATCGAAGAGGAACTAGCTCGAAACCGAGCCATTCATATCGCTCACCGAGTTGAACGACGTTTGTCTGGAGGGCTCGGTGATGTTGCCGCCATACATGCGGGGGGCGTCGAATTACGTCTTGAACCGGGATGCCCCCAATTGTCTGATGAATTAGGTGGGCCTGGAGCCGTTCTGTCATGGTTTGAACCCATTCCAATTGTCATTGTTTGGCGAACCACCTCAAGTCAACATACATCAAATTACATCGACGACGGTGAATGGAAACTTGCCATTCGTGCGGCAGGAGAACACAGCCTCTTCGGACTACGCGAGGGGCGATGGGATCGAAACCGTTGGAGCGAATTGTTAGCCAAGAGTGCCGAATTCGCCGAACGTTCAGGTCTGTTGGTTGATTCAGGTCGAGTCGACTTACTCCATTTGATTGGGAGTGCTCTGGCCGGTTCTGGACATGCGGATGGTTCCTTGCTGTCTCGTCTGTGTATGTTAGGTGAAAGTGCAGTTATTGTTCCGAAGGAAATCCCTTCGACATCAGATTGGCAGCAACAAGTGGTTGAGAATTTGCAAATGCGGAATTTAGGAGCAACTGCTGCATTTGTTGCATCAGATGCACTCAATCTTCACTGAGCCTTTCGTCGTTTAGACGCTGATTATGTTCGATTAGTTCAGTCAAATCAATCGGACTGGCATCCAACAAGATTGCTCCTTTCAGTTTCAATCCATCACAAAATCCATGTCGGTAAATGATGGCACCATGTCCCCATTCCTCGACATAGCGGTTGACTTGTTTCTGTGTCTTTTTCCGCTGGAACGAAAGATTTGCTCCATAGAAGTGCTTCGCATCAATCCAAGCGACAGGAACTCCATTGATCTCAACATGATCGAGCATCAACAGATCCGGTGTACGAACCGGTCTACCTTCGGCTTCAACTTGTTCCTTTAGCAAATCCGTTTGTGTTCGAAAACGAACACCATTCGCATCAAAATGGTCACAGAGAACCTTCTCAAACAAATCTGCAGCATGGTGGGTCTCTGATTGGTTAACATGAGTCACACGATCTTCGGCTTCAGCCTTTCTGAATTCTTTCAAATCCCGTTCATTCAACTTTCGTTCCGGTTCACGAAGTGTTTCCTTGATACGATTTTTCGACCAATTGCGAGCGGATAGGATCGCTCTGAACAAATTAACCGGGGGGAAGTCATAGCGTTTAGATAGTGAAAGCACGCTTTCCCCTCCCTCGTATTTGCGGAGCATTTCTTGCGCTCTTCGTTGCAATCTTCCGTGACTAAAGACTGCTTTTTCTTGATTCAATGCAGCTCGTAAACTCAAAGCCTGTTCCAATGAAATGGGTCGTTTACCCAACAAATCCGCAATTTCATCGACTCGGTCATCATCAAGAAAGCCGAATTCTCCAGGACGGCACACGATGTCGTGGACTTCTCGCTCCACTTGTTTCGGAACGGGTGTCAACTTCCACTTCAGTTTGATTTTTTGGGGTGCAGGAGACAATTCTGCGGGTAGGCCCATGGCCGGAGGATTCTGTTCAAATCGAGAATTTGCTCGATGAATGGCAGCCTCAACAAACGGATCGGGGCCCTGTTGCCCCCCTCTTCGTTTGTTTCCACCTCGCCGTGTTTTGCCTTGGCGTGAACCCTTTCCACCCTTTTTACTGGATTTTGGGGATGTGGAATCCTTGTTTGGATTCTTCTTGGTACTCACTGTTGTCTTCCAGCAGTAGGGGGTTCATCAATCAGTGGTTCAGATTGGACTTACTATAGTTTGAATCCTGAACAATAATCTGGTCACCTTAGGCATGGCTTAGAGAAATAGATTCATGATTTGAAAAGACGAAATCCACCGACAAACAGAGTTCCCCCAATTATTAGCAAAATCACACCTGGTAATTCTCCAAACCAACTCTCAACAGGAAATATCAGGATTCCATAGTAAACAAATCCGAAGCCAATAATGAAACAAATAATTCCTAGCAGAATTCTCAGGAAATTCGGAAGATTGTCATCCATAGTTTAACACCAGAGGCATTCCTTATCGCCAAGCGATTCCAGGTTCTAGAGGCAAACTTGAGCGAGCTTTGCCTGCAACATCTTCTCCATCGCCTGCACGATAGACCTCAACAGTACCAATCTCGAGTGCTTCTGAGATAAATCCAGCATTTGCAGTTAGGAATGCAACTTCGTCAAATCCACTTTGAATCAGATTGTTTTCTTGTTCACCCCAAGTGTATATCCGTCCGCGCCGTTTCTTTTGTCCGACCACAACCATTTTCCAAAACTGCATGACTTGTCCCTTTGTTTCTTCATCACGGAAGTAGGGTTGGGTTTGCAAGAATTTGTTGCCTCCTTGCTTGAAATCAAAGGATTCTTGATGCATTCGAATCGCCCTATTTGCAAGTTCATCCTTCCAATCTTGTGCCGTTTGGATGATCACTGATGAAAGCTCACCTTCGGTATGGCGTTGAGCAAGTTCACGAACACCTCTCGCACGATCGATTACGCGTCGCAGGTATTCCTCTTGAGCCAAGATGATTGTATCATTTTCGTTCGGTATGAATTCCTTGTCGATGACCGTGTTTGCAAGCATTGTGGATTCACCCAATGTTTCCCACATCTCTTCCGCAATGTGTGGTGTTGCTGGATACAACATTGGAATCCACGTTCGCAGATATGCTTGCGCAGCCTCATGGCTCACCCCACCTCTTCGTTGTGCCCATTGCCAATCCGAAACCATCTCAAAATGACTAATCATTACACCATCTCGAAGCCCGATGTTCGACATTTGGTTATTCCAGTCACGATGCGACTTTCGTGACCGCGCCAGCAACCAATCATCCATCAAACCACTCGCAGAGTCATTCTCGATTCCTTGCACCAAGGCTGTATGAATGGCTCTCATTTGCCGGAAATTCGATTCGATTGCAGAATCAGACCAATCCATTCCCGCCTCAGGGTTCGCGCCAAAGAGAATGAACAAGCGAACAGTATCGGCACCGTACTTTTCGATCATCAATTCAGGACTGACTGTGTTGCCTAGACTTTTACTCATCTTCGCCGATCTAAATGTCAATGCATCTCCACAAGTTGGGCATGGAGTATCTTTGAGGTCGACATGTAGCTCGACGTTACATGATGAACAGTATGGTGTCGGTGCGTTGACCATCCCTTGACAAACCAATCGAGAGAAGGGTTCAGACACCTCATTTAGCCCTGCATCTCTCAATGCCTTGGTGAAGAATCGTGCATACAACAAATGCATGACAGCGTGCTCTATTCCACCGATATACAGGTCAACACCACCATCCATCCAATAATCAGCATTGATTTTGTCAAATGGTGCTTCCGAATTCATTGCATCAGTGAATCGCAAAAAGTACCATGATGAATCATAGAAGGTATCCATGGTGTCAGTTTCTCGCTTTGCCTCAATTCCACAAAGCGGACAAATGGTATTGACGAATCCAGAATGCGAGGCCAACGGATTACCTGATTGCCCCTCGGTGAAGACAACATCAAGTGGCAACTCGACTGGCAAATCTTCAGCAGGTACGGGAACAACGCCACAGTCATCACAATGGATGAATGGAATCGGAGTCCCCCAGAATCGTTGTCGACTCAATAACCAATCTTTGAGTCGATACTGAACTGTTCCTTTCCCCTTTCCTTCTCGTTCAAGAGCCTGAATGACGGCTTGCTTGGCATCATCACCGTACAACCCGTCAAAGTTTCCCCGTCCTGAATTGACCATCCATCCGAGTCCTTCGAAAGCCCTCCCAGTCTGCTTCGGTTCCCTACCCTCTTCTTCAGACAAGACCTGGCGGATGGGAATATCGTATTTCTTTGCAAAATCAAAGTCACGCTGATCATGACCTGGGACAGCCATTACTGCCCCGGTTCCGTACGATGCAACCACAAAATTTCCAGCATAAATCGGGACCTTTTCACCGGTCAGTGGATTGGTCGCATAGCGGCCAAGGAAGACACCCTTTTTGTCACGTAACATATTGATCCGATCAAACTCAGACATTCTAGCGCATTCATCGGCCAACTCACGATAGCCGGCTTCAAATTCAGTTCCAGATACCAACGATTCGCACAGCGGATGTTCGGGTGCAAGTGTCACGAAGGTCACACCAAAAATGGTGTCTGGCCTCGTGGTAAAGGCCCGAATGACGTCGTTTTGACCAACAATAGGAAAATCAATGTCAACACCATGAGAGCGGCCGATCCAATTGCGCTGCATGGCCTTTACATTCTCTGGGAACTCAATATTCTCAAGATCATCAAGCAATTCATCTGCATAAGTAGTCATTTTCAGGAACCACTGTGCCATGTCTTTCTGTCGAACCTCTTCGGCACATCGCCAGCAACGATTGTTCTTGACCTGCTCATTCGCCAGTACAGTACCACACGGTTCGCACCAATTCACAGGTGCAGTTCGCCTCTCTACAAGGCCCATTTCATAGAACTTGAGAAAAACCCATTGGTTCCACTTGTAGTATGTTGAATCACTGGTCGCGAGTTCTCTTCTCCAATCATAGGAGAATCCCATTCTCTTCAAATCACCGCGAATACTTTCGATATTCGACCACGTGACATCATGAGGGTGCCCACCAATTTTCTTGGCTGCATTTTCTGCGGGCATTCCAAACGAGTCATACCCCATCGGATACAGTACGTTGAATCCCGCCAATCGGCGAAATCGGGCCATACTATCTCCAATGCTGTAATTCCTCACATGACCCATATGCATTTTTCCGCTTGGATATGGGAACATCTCCAAGCAGTAGAACTTCGGTTTACTGAGATCAACATCGCTGTTGAACACCGCAGCATCATTCCATGCATCTTGCCACTTGGCTTCGATTGCAGCGGGGTTGTATTCCATCACAGCGTCCCTCATGCGTGTACGTGCACCTACGGTGCACGCTTCGCCAATTCAGGGGTATTCTTGAATGAACCGCAACAGTTCACCTCATTCGGTGGATATGTCGTATTCATTGCTGTTCAGCAAAAAGATTGCTTCTCGAGTGAGTTGGTATCGATATCGCATGCCAACCTTTTCTCTTTCGACCAACCCAAACTTTTCCAATGTACGCAGGTGATGACTAATCAATTGCTGGCTGGCCTCCAAACGAATCGCGAGTTCCTTCTGACTTAGATTCACGATGTCATTCTCGGTCGCGTCTAAGAGTCGCAGAATCTTACCCTGCAGGCTGTTTGGATCAGGTGTCAACAATGGAACCGGCAAATCCTCTTCATCAAGATTTGATTGAATGGTTGACGGATAGAATCGGACTAGACGACCGTCTTTTCTACGCCAGATTCTTTCTTCACTTTCCAGGTGTTTGAGATGATGAGTGAGTTGACCATTGCTCATACTGAGTGCACCGAGTAGAGCCCGGAAGTGAACGCCGGGATTGGCTGTTAGGTAACCCATGATTCGACCACGTTGATATTCACCATCGTGCTCACCATTTCTTCGCACCATACCAACCAATCCGATGCCGACTTGTAGTGCAGGGATTCGAATCCATTCGGTGTTACCCAAGTATAGCAATCCCATAATCGAAAGTGAAGTCGTCGCAACAACCGAGACAGTAGCTGGCGCCAATTCTACAATTTCATCAACGGGGGTTGTTTTCGGTACGGTTGGTTGAATGGGGGTATTGATTTGAGGTACAGTTTCAGTTTCATCTAGTGTTTGTAAGATGATGATACCAGACCAAATTGAACATGATCCTGAAGATTTACTTGATTCTACAAGGTAACTTCCACTGAGACCTGGTTGTGGCATCCATCCACCGTCTTGCATGTGCGCCACAAAACTGTGTTCAGAACCACTTGAATCCGTGAGTAGCCAGCAACCCTGTGCAGAGGTTGTGACATAATTCCAGTCTCCATCAATCACGAGAGGTTCGATAACGTCTTCAGTTGGCTGTTCAACCTCTTGAGTAGTTTCCTCCTCAATTTCTTCACTGACAACTTCTCGCAAGTACAGACCATCGTAACTGTGGGCCAATTGGGCCCTGAAGGTTGGTAGAGAAGTGGTTTCGATTGTAATCTGCCAGTTTCCATGTGCCACTTCTTGGCCATTCTCTGCGAATGGAACCGTCATGGTTGGCCAAGTGTAGCTTTGCAGTGAATCGATGGTCGAGCGTTGGCCACCGAGGGCGTCACAACCTTCGTACCAGATTCTTTCAGGCGCTTCCCCAACCAAGGACAGTTCAAGTTTCAAGGCACAATCTGTGGGCCAGTAGAAGTCAAATCCATCCATGCCAGTATTTGCAATCGTCATTTGGAAGGCAATCCTTTCATTCGGACCATCTGCATCGAAAACCGCTAAATTATCAACTCTTAACTGGAGTGATGATTGATCTTGTTCATCAATTCCGCAGGCGGGATGATCTCCGCTATTTTCGTATTCAAAGGACTGCATGGCTACGATATCGTGATCCGGCTGGGTGACAACCAATAGGTGCATACCATCGCCAATTTCACATCCATTGGAACCGATGAAGTCCCATTGCTCAGAGACGACGTTGAAGGTTGTTTGTGGACCAATCTTTTGTTCAAATCCGGTATCTGGACAAAATCTTGTTCCTCGTGAATCATAGACGATTTCTCCATTTGGTGCGAGAACATGTGCTTCCGCAATGCAAGCGTCTTCGAATACCAATTTGGCGGGTACATCAGCCGTATTGTCGAGGGTAAAGTACCATTCGAGTGCCTCGTTGTTGTCGATGGTCACACTAGGAATCAATTGAGGGAAATCATCGGTGGGGGCATGCATGTATGTGGTTTCGATACTTGTATCCGACCCAATTACACCTGCAAGGGAAATCGGAACGGTAACATCACCATCTTCTGCACCGTCAAAGTCCCAAGAAATCCATCCGAGGGCCATATGTTCGCCTGCACTGATATCTCCAGTTCCGCAAGACAAATCGGTCAGCAAAACGGTTTGAACGCGGCATTGTGAATCAAACGGTAGTGTGATCATATCATTCCCGACATTATCCAATGAAAGGTAAATCATTGCAGGCATTGAAGCGGTATGGCCGACCTGATCACCCAAAGTTTCTGCAAGAATGGCATTCAATCGGAGATTTTCAGGCATTGCAACGCTGCGCTGCAAGGTAAGATGTTCCAGAGATTGAAGTTCGGCTTCGGCCTGACTGAATGCGAATTGTAAATCTCCGCTGGGTGCATTGCCCCAATCCCAATTCCATGTCGATAAGATTCGCTCTTGGCCTGGTTGAATGGCCATCGCTCTACTCTGCTCAGGACATACTCTTTCTTCATCAAGATCCATTCTCCAAGCATCGCTTGAAATTACCAAATCGAAAGGACAGGCAGGGTTGTACACCAATTCCCGAGCCTGATTGGCATGATTTTTGATTCGAATGGTCACCTCTAATTCTGATGAATCGGAATAATACAAGCCATTGACCGGCTCAGTGATGTCGACACGCAACTCAAGATCGGCTTCGTATGGGTCTGCACTGGCCAATGGTGCGAGAATCATCACGAGTAGGAGACCAACCAATGGGGCCGACTTGAAACTCACCTCGCCTGACACAGCCTCCGCCTCAATACGGCAGCATGCTCCTCCCGTTTGAAACCATTGGCACCCCCTAAGGGGGGCCAATGAGTAGCCGAACGATTGATTCACCTCGTCCCAATCGGAGTTCATGGGCCTAAAGGAAGGTGAATTCCATAAATCAAAAATCGACCCCCAAGTCGAAATTTGGGTCACTCAAATGGGTTCCTGGGCCAACATGAACACCGCCTTTATCGACCGAGAAAATCAAATTGTTGCCATTGTGGATCCGTTTGATGGTGAAGGATGGATTGCGGCCTTGCGTGACGAAAACTTGACGCCAACTCACATCCTACTTACTCACACTCATCGAGACCATACTCCGGGGGTCAAAGCGATACGTAATGCCTTTCCGAATATCGAAGTTTGGGGCCACGAAGAATCAGTATCTCCGAGTCTCTTTGGAAGGATTATTTTCCGAAGAACCGATTTTACACATGTTTGGAATCATGCCCCCAATGTCATTGAAACTTGGAGACGTGGTTCAATCGAACTTTCCGTCATTCATTCACCCGGGCATGCTCCTGGCCATGTGACCTTCCACGGACACGGTGTTTATGTTGCTGGGGATCTTTTGTTTACGATGCGCTCGGGACGAGTCGATTTACCCGGGTCCAACCCTTCAGCTCAGTGGCGAAGTCTTGCCTTTGCAAAATCGATTTTGCAAACTCTACCCAATGATTGGCGTCTAATACCCGGACATCGATACGATTGGATTGATGGAAGTACGCCTGATTGGGTCACGATCGAACAGGCACTCACGCACAATTTGTCGCTAAACGCTCCGAATATTGAGTCGTTTGATGCACTTTCCTTCAATCGATTTGACGACGACTTGGCGGCTTAACCTAGCAAGTCCCCGAATTCTGGGAGCGCATTCTTTTCCGCCTCTTGTTGCTCCATGTGAACCTGCCATTCGGCTTTCTCAACATAACCGAGCTCTTTCGCTTTCTCGATTTGTCCTGTCGCCAAATAATGCTCAATCCACTTTTGCCTTCGTTCTTGTTCTTCGTTATTGAATGCCATTTCTTGTGCTTGCAAATTTTTGATTTCTGACAAACGTTTGCGTGCCCCCATTTGTTTGGCGACTAAAGCAACGAAAATGAGTGCCAACATCAGAGCAATCGCTCCAACCATAATGTACAGAATCAACGACGAACTGTCTTCCTCTTCGGCCTGCGAACCTTCAGATTCAGGCTCAGTGACTGTGCAACGATCTCCAATCAAGTGAACATCGGGGTCGTATGGACAGGCATCTGCTGTATCCGACCAACCGTCTGAATCGCTGTCCAAGCACCCGAACTTGTCTTCATATGAGAATCCTTGAACACTCTTGCAAAGATCTGGCTGGAATGCTAAACCTGTACTGTTGTCACCATAACCATCTCGATCTGCATCTTTATTCTGAGTAAATCTCAAGGGGAATGCATCATTGTTTCGCGCATTTTCGACCAATTCTCCTGGCCAGCAATCCAATCTGACGGTTGAATTGTCCTTGTAATTGTCACCGTAACCGTCTCCATCGACATCACTCCATTGCGTCGGCTCATCTGGGAAAGCATCGCCATTTTGAACTCGGGTTTGAATCAAGCCTGGGTCAATATCGCAAGACCATCGGTAGGTATCATCAGAAAGGGTTTCTCCGGTCACATTTGTGTAGGTGTAATTGTCACCATAACCGTCTCCGTCCGAGTCAGCCCATTGGGTTCCATCATTGGGGAAGATATCGATTGAATCAGCCCAACCATCTCCATCCGTATCGGTGCATCCGTACACATTTCCTTGAGTTGAGGTCCCAGGCCAATCAGGACAATCGTCTCCATCGACGGTCAGTTGACTATCGCCATATCCATCCCCATCGGTATCGGTGTCTTGGAAGGGGTCGTCAGGGAAGGCATCTTGCGGATCTGGGGTTCCATCTTGGTCACTGTCAGGACAACCTCTAGCCTCGTCGGTGTTTGTCGTTCCGTACATCATTGGGCAGATATCGTAGTTGTTTCCATCTGGGTTGTCACCAAATCCGTCCCCATCTTCATCCCACCACTGGGTCGGGTCGTCCGGGAACCAATCTCCGTTTTCACCGCTGGGGTTGTCTCCATAACCATCCCCGTCTCGATCGCCACATTGGGCGCTATCTGTTGGGAACAAGTCGGGATTGTTACCGTTCGGATTGTCTCCACAGGAGGACTCAGCATTGTTTCGATCAAATCCATCTCCATCCGAGTCTGACCATTGAGTTGGGTCGTTGGGGAAGGCTTCACCGGCGTTTGCGTATCCATCCCCATCGTTATCTGCACAACCAAACCATGGCTTATCATCGTAAGTCTGCGCAGATTCATTCCATTCGATGGCCTTCATACTGGAGCCTGCTTCACCGGGACACTCGTCGCCCATGTTGCCAGACTTGTTGTCACCAAATCCATCCCCATCTGAGTCATGCCATTGGGTTGGATCGTTGATGAATGCATCCGCATCACCAGCTGGACTTGCCTGACCTTCACCTTCACCGGCATTGCCGGGATCCGACCAACCATCTCCATCAGTGTCAGGACAACCAATGCGATCCCAAACAGAATTGCCCCATGCAAGTGGACAACCATCCCAAGCAGAATTTTGGCTGAACGGTTCATCACCATACCAATCACCATCGGTATCGTTCCATTGTTCGGAATTAAGCGGGAAAGTATCGACATCTGCCAACTGAATCGGTGTCATTGAAAGCCATTGACCTGGCCATTCAGAGGGCCGGACATTTGTCCAAGTAGCGTTGCCATAGTTGTCACCATAGCCGTCTAAATCTGAGTCCGCCCATTGAGTTGGATTTTCATCGAAGTGATCGACACTGCCGTATGGGTTTGGCTGTCGCGGGTCGTTGATATTGGATGGATAACCATCGCCATCATTGTCGGCCCACTGATAGGGATCCGCATCAAATGCATCTCCATCATCAGAGTACCCATCTCCATCAGCATCTGGACAACCATAGACATCCATGTATGATGTACCAAACACGTTCGGACAGGCATCAGGTTCGGTTGCAGGGGCAGGGTTGTCTCCGTAATTGTCTCCGTCCGTATCATTCCATTGTGTTCCATCTTCGGGGAACGCATCATCCGGGTTCAGATAGCCATCGCCATCAATATCGGGATCGACCAACCAATGGTATACCCCCTCATCGTTTCGCCCATGAGCAGAAATGATGTAATTCCCATCTGGGTGCCAATCTAGGCCATTCACCTGACCGCAATTGTTACTCCCACCACCACTTGAACATCCACCCGGTCTTGGTCCTGATAGCGTATCGACTTGCACACCTGTGGTAGCATAGAAGATGTTGATACTGGCTCCATCTCCCTGATAGTATGAGTGTGAGAAAGCCACTTGCGAAGAGTCAGGAGACCACGCAATATCTAGGCAAGAAGTCGAAGTCGTGTAAGACCACATTTCGGCTCCAGTCATTGCATTGTAAATACGAGCTCGAGCATTGCTTCCACCCCAGCCCGAACAACCTGCAATCATGTTTCCATCCGGAGAATAGGCCACCGCGTTCAGATAACTGAACGCGTTCGAAATGGTTCGATTCAAATTCCAAGGATCAACATCGTAGATGTAGATGGCTTCGTAACCACCCACAACCAATCGGTTTCCATCCGGGCTCCAGCCAACAGAGTAGTAGTAAACCGTACTACCCGGATTCAGTGTCTCGAGTAATTGACCGGTCATGGCGTTGAAGATTTCGATTTGCCCATCGCCATTGTTCCCATCTCGGTATCCAGTGACCGCAATCATAGTCCCATCGGGACTGTATTCTAATCCTCCAGCAGTCTCCCCATTGGCTTCAAACTCGTCATACATTGAACCATTGCTCGCGTAGTAGATTTTCACATCATTCCCACTGGTTAGCAAGGCGACAAATTGACCGTCTGGCGACCAGTCAATCTCCTCTGAACCCCCACCACTTTGGATGGTTCTGAGATTCTGTCGTGAAGCAGTGTCCCAAATTCGCAGGTAAGTGTTCCCACCACCCCAGCCTCCAGTTTCTTCAAATGTTGCATATTGTGTTGCATCATCACTGAATCGGACCATGGAGTAATCGTCACTGGATGAATCATACTGATCCTGTTGGTATCCACCATTGGACAACACCCAGGGGTCATTCAAATCGCTGGTTCCATCGCCATCTCGGTCAGGGCACCCCGCACGATCAAGCGTACTGTTCCCAGAGGCTACGGGACAATCATCTGCAGAATCGTCGGTTCCATCACCATCGGTATCATCTGCCATTGCATTTGATACAAACAGTGTTCCTGTCACCATCAAGATAGCAAGAAGAAGTGCGCGCAGCGAGGCAGTGTTCGAAACCAGCCCCCTTGACACCATGCCCCCCGCTACATTTCTCACAATAAGGTCTTCCGGTTTTCTTGCATCACACGCGAGCGCGCGCACGAGGACTCTTTTTGGGGTGAAGTTCAACATCAGGGAGGCCGAGGGAGGACTGATGCCGAGCAACGACCTCCGGGTTCATATCGCGGTCGAGGACCGGTTGATTCTGCATTTACTTGAGCAAGATAATCAGGCCGATCACTACATGGTCAGCGCTTCAGTCACCCGTCCAGGCATTGCTGAAGCGTGTGCCATGCACCCCCCAAATGTCAGTCGTTCAATGCGAGCGATGTTGAGAAATCAGTGGGTCAGTGAGCATACACGAACGGTTCGTGGCGAAAGTCGCCGCCAGAAAACTTGGCAGCTTACAGACTTGGGACGTGCTGAAGCCAAATCACGGAGCAAAATTTTGGGTCAAACACAGGTTTTGATTCGTGACGAAGATGGACAATTACTGGAGGTTGCAGCCTCCCAAGCCAGTAAGAGATTGGCTGCAGACCTGACCCTATTGCAAGTTCTGATGCATGCTCAGCACGAGGGTGTTTTGACTTTTGGAGACATTCGATTTGGAATGATTCAGAATCGAGATGAAGAAGGAAAACCCGCTCCCGGGCGACTCACACTCGGTGCAGGTGCCCATGCCACCTACCATACGGCCCCTCCAGAAACTCGCGATGTACATGGTCGTTCGACAGAATTGTCTGTACTCAACGATTGGATTGACTCAAAGCAATCCTGTATGCTGGTTCACGGCATTGCGGGGATTGGAAAATCCACACTTGCAGCCCACTGGATGAAGCAGAGAATGGATGTAGATGAGCAATTGTCCATTTGTTGGTATCCGTGTCAACCATGGGACACATCTCTGGGGTTGGCCACCTCTTTGCTTCACAGGGTGGGAATTGACGCGGCGCATGACCCCGTTCAATTGATGGAAACCCTGCCATTAACACCCGGTGCCAAACTCGATATTGATGCTTACAGGCGCTTGCTCTTATCGTATCTGACCGACCCCACTGTTTTGCGCGAGCGTTTTTCAGACAATGATGAACCGGGGCCTCCGCCATACTTCCTATTGGTCTTAGACGACGTTCACCACATTTCTGAGGAAGCTGCGGATCTTCTAGGTGCATTGTTGCAGGTTGCTGATGCTTCGCCATTGAAACTGCTTTTGATTAGTCGAACCACACTGACATTCTATGATCGCCGAGACGTCCACACCCGTGAGCGTGTGAGTGAATTGGCTTTGTCTGGATTGTCTGTCGAAGATCTAGATGATTGGATTGCAGAGCTCAAGGAGAGTGATCTGCCTTCTGCTCCAGTGATTCACCAAGTCACTGGGGGCCATCCTCTTGCCATCGAATTAATGGAAATGTATGGTGAAGTGACACATGGAGATTGGTTGCGATTCCTCGATGAAGAAATTCTCGACGTTCTCCCTGAAGATGAACGTGAATTATTGGCCACGTTGGCGGTCTCAGAATTGCCCGTTCCATGGGATGTGTTGGCTCAAGCTTGCGGATACGACGGTAGCCCACCCCCTGCACTTGTGGAGCGTGGATTGTTGCTTGAGTTGAATGAAGGTATGTGGTTGCATGAAGCGCTTCGAGAGCGATTGCTCAGAGAAGTCGGTGCTCCTCAGGAAGAGCGAAAGAAAAAATTGGACAGTGCCCTTGAATCATAGGGTACGGTAATTATCATCGCCATTTGATTCGGGTCTTGTAATTCGAATCAAGTATAGGCGATGTAGAGGGTCGTGCCACACCCATGCCAATGCAGTGGGCACCGGGGCAATGGGTAGTTCAGAACCAAGTTCTCTGTTTTGCCTCGTATGTGTCGTAGAACTCCTGCTCGTTCTTACTGAAGTAGATTACAGCCTCAATGAATCCAATGAGTAAGGAGGCGAATGGAGGCACTAGGAAGAACCACCCCAGAGTCCCCATAAGGAGCATAATTATGCCTTGGGTGTTGTACCCTAGGTAGAACTTATGCGCCCCCAGCCCTCCGAGAAGCAAAGCCAATGTGGCTGCTATGATTTGATTCTTCTCATTTTCACTCCCATCCAGTGTGACTACCTTGTATACCCCAACCCCGACTCTGCGTATGACGATCTGAGTAGCTCTGTCTCCCTTGGTAAGGAACGATACCTCCCATAGCTCGGCCCATTTTCCGAATTTGCCATGGGGGTTAGCGAGTATGTCCTGCAACGCGAAACTGTACTCTGCCCCGTCAGCCCCGCGGATTACGCCACCATCCTCCCCCACGTGAATGATATGCCCTTTCATCGTTCCTGGT
>DAHO01000003.1 GCA_002498455.1 Euryarchaeota archaeon UBA602 | reverse complement strand
AGTTCTCGCTGATAATAATGAGAGCGGACCGTTGGTGGTATGGGGTCACGGATTCCTCGGAGATGGAAGACAAGCGATCTCTTCTGCTGCCATCGGCTGGATGCAGGAATATGAAGTCGCCATGGTCGGGACGGCCATCTCAGGGTGGTCGGGTTCAGATATGGACACCATCTTCATGGGCCTTGGGAATCCACAATATTTCGAACACCAATCCGATCGATTGCAGCAAATGTTGGTCAACCAAATGGCACTCGCACGTACCTTCAAAGGTGTATGCAGTGATATCGCAGAATTGTCATACAACGGAACAAATCTCGTTAACAGTAGTGATGTAAATTACATGGGTTACTCATTGGGTGGAATTTACGGTGCGAGCATTACCGCTTTTTCCCCAGATATCGACCGTGCAGCATTGTGGGTTGGTGGTTCTGGATTCTCTACATTCATTGAGCGTAGCACCAATTATGCAGCATTTTCGGATGGCTTCGCGGTATCTCAAGCATACCCGGAGCGTAACGATCGCGCATTACTAATTGCAGTTTGTCAGCAAATGTGGGATG
Source organism: Euryarchaeota archaeon UBA602 (assembly GCA_002498455.1). Lineage (GTDB taxonomy): Archaea > Thermoplasmatota > Poseidoniia > Poseidoniales > Thalassarchaeaceae > MGIIb-P. Next base: position 27,797 of record DAHO01000003.1, on the reverse strand, counting down.
CAACAGATGCAGAAACGTGGCTACGATTTGCAGAGAATGGTTACGGTGATCAAATTGGACCATTCAATATTCTGTCAACAATTTCATTGAACGATGCCCAGGTCCCAATGCTTTCTTCAGACCGCTCTGCTCGTGCGGCAGGAATACCTGTTCTCAATGGATCAATGCACATGCCATATGGAGTCGAAGTTGTCGATGGACCCGTGAATGGCTCTGCAATCGTCTATTGGGATGGTAATTATGCAGCCATGCCAGAAACAAATGCAGCACCACCAATCGGTGATGCCGGCAAAGCTCACAACGAGATTGCTCCGATTCTACAAGTGAATGAAATGGTCGAAGCATTCCTGATGACGGGTATCATCAATGATACTTGCAATGGAAGCTGCACATTTGATTACGATACTGATCAAGCCGAAGACTGGGACAACTGAGATTCCAGTTTGCGAATCGCCTTGGGCTTTTTCAGATCATCAAACCAAGTTTCCTGACCTTCCCAGTCAGGGATGATGCCCATGTCTCCACAGATTAGTTTCGCTGTAATCCGACCACTCTCAATGATTGTTGGCAATCCACTACCTGGGTGAGTGCCACCCCCAACAAGATACAATCGCTCTAGCTCCTCAAAACGATTCTGAGGCCGACGCCACAACATTTGATCAAGTCCATGTGCGAGATTGAATACGGCACCCTTGTAAATGTCCCTAGAGGCCCAATCATCTGGTGTGACAATGGTTTCAGACACAATATGTTCTTTCAGATTATGATATCCTAATTGTTCCATTTGCTTCAGGATGACATCTCGGTATTCATGCTTAATTTCGTCCCAATTAATTTCCGGACATTGGTTGCTTGCAGGGACCAAGACATAGATGGTCGAGTGTCCCTCTGGTGCCATCGATGGGTCGGTGATGCATGCATTTTGAACGTAAACCGAGGGGTCTTTCCAAGAAACCTCATTGCTGGATATTTCACGCAAATTTTCTTCGTAATCTTTGGCTGCATAAATTTGGTGATGCGGCAAATCATACAACTTGTCAATTCCCAGATACAGCATGTAAGTTGAGCAAGAGTAGGATTTCTTGTCGAGCTTTTTGTTCGACCATCGCTTCCGCAATTTGTCCGGAATCAATCCCTTCATTCCGGTCGCAAAATCAACATTCATGACAAATCGATCTGCGTGATACACTCCCTTACTGGTCTTGACCCCAACCACGGTTTTGCCTTCGAACAGGAATTCCTCAACCGCCTCATTCAACCGAATATCAACACCCATTTCTTGAGCGATTTCACCCATTCTTTCAGTGATTGTACCTAGTCCACCCTTGGCGTGGAAGACCCCGTACTCATACTCTAGATAGGCGAGAATCGTAAACAGACTTGGTGCTTGGAACGGGCTCATACCGAGATATTTGGTTTGGAATGACATCGCAACCTGCATTCGTTTGTCTGGGAAGATTTTCGATAAGTCACTGGATACGCTACGCCATGGCCGAAGTACCTTGGATACTCGAATGGCACGTCGACTGAAGAGATCTGTAAAGCCACTCCATGGGGCGTTTAAGCAATTTCTGGAGAACTTGAGTTTCTTGCGATTGTCATTCATGTAGGTTTGGAATCCATCCGCATTTTTGTCACCACAAAGTTCTCGAATTTGCTCTGTCATACTGTCTAAATCTGAGGTGACATTCAAACTCCCGCCTGAACCAAAGACAAGACGATAATTTGGATCGAGTTGGATGAGGTTCAGCTCGTCATGTACATCCCTTCCAAGTGACCTGAACACTTCCTCAGAAATTTCGGGATAGTGAAAGAAGGTTGGCCCATTGTCAAACTTGTATCCGTCTTTCTCAAAGACACGGGTTCGTCCACCCACACCGTCTGACTTCTCTAAGATGGTTACACTGACACCAGCCTTTGCGAGCATCATTGCTGTGGTCAAACCACCAGGTCCCGCTCCAACAATCAACACATCTGATTTTTTTTGACTCATTTGATCACCTACATTTCAATCAGATTATCTGTTCGGAACAACAGATGATAGCGACTGTATTCATCGTCAACCCCATCTTCCCTTCGAACGGCGACTTCACCATCTTCAGGATATCTGGTCGAAAGAACACCTTCGATAATCCCATCATCTAATTCGGATAGGGGCAATCCATCTTCATTCCCAGTTTGTGAGTCCGTGAGATATACTCGGACGTGGAAAGTTGGGTCAAGTTCGTAATCGATTTCACCCAGTCCAGCATGTTCCCACCAATCCATCATTTCGTTGAGGAATTCGACATGACCATCGATTGAACGCAGGCTAAACGCTAATTCCTGTCCGATTCGATTTCCTACTTGACGCAAGATTCCTCCAATATCAATACCCAAGATACGCAAACTTTCCAGCCGACCGGTTTGGAGAGTCATGCGAGCTTCATTCAGTTCAGAACCCGATGCTAGGAAGGACTGAGGATCAAAGGGAGTATCATCATCAGGTAGTTGGCCATCGAAGCCGAGAGCACCCCGGAAACTATCCAAGAATGAGCCTTCTCCAACCGTCAGTCGCAAGGGGTCGACAATTCTCTCTTCAGTGAAACGGACCTTGGCGACCTCAAATTCAATGGCCTCTTCCCATATGGCCTCAACGAGATTTGCTTGGGTGGCACAAAAGGAGCGGGATTCAATCACCAATGCGGCATCTTCACGACCACGACCGACTGGATTTTCTTCAACTTGTAGGAATTGGATGACTTCATCGTCGTCTTTCAAAACGCCCAATGAACTCACATCATCGGAATGACGGATTTGGATTGATTCATCCAAATCACCAAAGAAACGAATTGTTCTGCGATCGAGTTGAGCCAAAACATTGACCACAACACCACGCTTTGCTGCAGCGTTAACTTCGGCCAAGGCCTCCGAACGACAGAGATGCAGAATCCCAAATTGTCCCAATAAGAGAGTGATTTGTTCTTCTGAAGATTCCGACATTGACTTGATTCGATTGAAAATATTACTGCGCTCCTTCAATACCGCAAATTTAGGGCCCAAAACATCATCGTTTTTTGACGATGAATTTTGCTCACTCTCTTGCTTTCCAGATTGTAAATCTGCAAACCCATTTTCGGTTCTCTTCAGAGCTTGTTTTTGCATCTCAATCAATCGTTGGACAATTTTGTCAATTTTATCACAACTAAATTTCATAGGCCGTTCGGCAGAAACCGATACAATACCGATTTCTTGTAAGCGTGAGAGAGAATTGTATGCATCTAATCGAGTCGTTCCCAATTCTTTAGCCAGTTCACTAGCCCTCATCTGGGCTGTAGCTGATAGAATCAGCACTGATTCAGCCTCTCTGGCAGATAAACCAGCATCTTGGAGAACTTGGGTCCAAGACAAATCTACACCTGACCTGTAACTTTGCTTAGTGAATCCAATATTTTGGCCACGTGTTTTCGAGGGCGGAACAACCAGTCATAGCAATGATGAATGGTTCGATCAGGCCCAATGACGAAGGAGGATTTCGCAGGAAAACGACCCAAAAACAAGGGAACACCATAGGCCTCTGAGACCATTCTCTCTTCGTCAGAAAGCAGAGCGAAAGGGAGATCGAGTTTTTTCTTGAATTCATCATGATCTTTGGCTGAATCCTGACTGATTCCAATGATTTCGACTGGAGGGGTCAAAGACTGAAACAAATCATGCTGTTCTTTGAAACTCAAACAACCTCTCTTGCAGGTCGGTGACCCGTCCCGGGCATAGAAGAACAGGACCTTCCATTGTCCATCCAATTCAGACAAACTGAAACTTTCACCATCGGAGGTTGGTAGCGTGAAATCAGGAGCTTTTTGACCAATCAATGATGATGACATGCAATCCCTCTTTGTGTGTAGAAATGAGTTTCGATCACAGTATGTGTCCCATTCTTTTGCCCTTGGTTTTGAGGTAGTTGATGTTGTCCTTACCAATTCCAGTAATGTGTGCGATGCGTTCTACGACTTCAATACCATTGCTCTCTAATCCTCGAACTTTCTCGGGGTTGTTGGTCAACAATCGGACCTTGTAGATGTTCATTTCCTTGAGCATCTGCGCTGCAATCTCATACCGACGACCGTCAGCAGGAAGTCCCAGTGCCAAATTTGCGTCTAGGGTATCCAGGCCTTGATCTTGCAGGGCATAAGCTCGAATCTTGGCGTGAAGCCCAATGCCTCGCCCTTCTTGGCGCAGATACACGATTGCTCCACAGCCTTCGTGTTGGATACAGTCCATCGCATGTCGAAGTTGGGGTCCACAATCACACTTTAGGGAGCCAAACGCATCACCTGTCAAACATTCAGAATGGATCCGAATGAGCGGGATGGCATCTAACTCTAAGCCCATGTACAGCAGGGAATGCTCTTTACCTTCATCATCGACAGTGACGCGCACTCTGAAGTTTCCAGACTCTGTCGGCAAGTATGCATCTGAGTCAACTTCTCTATTTTCTTTCGAACTCGGTTCTTTGGTTACGACCATGCCCCTTATTCGACTGCTGTAGTATATAATGGCATGTTGTTTATCATGCCAGCAAAAATACACCCTATTATAACTAAGCGCGCGAAATAGTGTGTATGCGTCCGATACCGTTAGACTTGGGCGTAGCCGCTATCGTACTACGAGATTCAAAAATTCTGCTTGTCCAAGAAGCCAGGGGACCGCATGAAGGGCAGTGGGGTCTGCCCAAGGGCTATGTCAATCCAGGCGAACTTCCTGCAAGTGCTGTTGTTCGAGAATTGAATGAAGAATGTGGAATCATTGGAACGGTTACGGGGATATGCGGAGTTCGAGAGTGTGTCCGAAATGAACTGGCACGAATCTTCATCGCTTACCATGTCCAGACCAGCAACCAACCTTTGGCGATCGATGTTGATGAAATCTCAGAGGCCAAGTTTGCGAGTGTGGACGAACTCGAGCATTTCAATTGGATCAGCACAGCCATGTTTGAACTGGCGAAATCCGGTTTGCTGCAGGATTCCCCGCTCACCAAAGTCGATTTCTCTTCAACTCAAAGTTATCCCTACTTGGTCCACATTGCGAAGGAGGAAGTAGCGATATGACTTCGATATCTCCGGAGCGCATCCATGTGCTGAACAAGCATGATGTCAATGTTGAAGGAAACTATGTCTTGTATTGGATGATTGCCAATCGGCGTCTACACTACAACCCGAGCCTACAATATGCTGTGGAAATCGCTCAGAAATTAGGGAAACCACTACTGGTGTTTGAAGCGGTTTCTACACGTCATGAATATGCTAGCAATCGAATCATTACATTCATGACTCAGGGGTTGCTTGATAATCTGGAACAGTTTAATGCACACCATGTTCGGTATATTCCATGGGTTTCTACGCCTTTACAATCTGGGGCTGGGCTATTGGAAATGCTCGCGGCTAAATCCTGTGCCGTCGTCACAGATTTATTCCCGACCTACCATCCCAAGTACGTGCTTAATCAGGTTAAAGCCAGACTGAGTGTACAATTCGTTGCCATTGATGGCAACGGTGTGCTACCATTGTCCCTCGGAGAACGCGCCTTCCCTACGGCCCATTCATTCCGTCGTCATGTACACGATCATTTTGCCCACCATTGGGCATTGACCCCTGAGGCGAATCCAATCCCGAAAAAACATGACTTGTGGATTCCCGATGAAATGTTTGAATCCATCATCAAAGCCAGTGGCGTGGAGCTGACTCCATTTGAGTGGTTGTGGCGAGTTTCTCAAGGAGGAACGATTGGCGAAAACGCATTGAGCGCATTGGATATTGATCATGAGGTCTCGGCCGTAACCGCTATGATCGGTGGACACTCAAGCGCAGGGGTTCGATTGAATCGATTCATGGACGAAGGATTGAATCACTACCATACCAATCGCAATGACTTCATCAAACCCGCTGTAAGTGGTTTGTCTCCCTGGTTCCATTTTGGACACCTATCTACGGTTGAGGTTATCTCACGAATATTGGAACAGGAAGGTTGGAACTCTACTTTCATCGATCATTCTCGTAGAGGTTCACGAAGTGGTTGGTGGGGATTGTCTGAACCCGTTGAGACCTTTTTAGATCAAATCATCACATGGAGAGAATTAGGATTTAATTTCGCTTACTACAGGGATGATCATACATCCATCGATTCAATCCCAGATTGGGCCAAAAAGTCGTTGGACTTGCACCGCAATGACCCTCGCTCAAACTATACATTTGAGCAATTGGAAGCGGCACAAACTGATGATGAATTGTGGAATGCTGCTCAGCGACAATTGACTCGATTGGGAATTATTCATAATTATCTCCGAATGCTTTGGGGGAAGAGGATTCTTGAATGGGCTCCCTCTCCAGAGCAGGCTGCAGAATGGATGATTCGACTCAATGATCGGTGGGCATTGGATGGTAGAGACCCCAATTCCTACACCGGAATCTTCTGGGTTCTCGGGCGACATGATCGCGCTTGGGGTCCCGAGCGACCAATTTTTGGAAAGATAAGGTACATGTCTTCTGCAAATACAGCACGGAAGTTGAAGGTCGGACCTTATTTGAAGCGCTGGGCGAAAGACGCTTTGCAGAGCAATGAATTTTCTTGAGGTGGACCTGTGAAATACGAATATGAAACACATACAGATTCTCCACGAACCGAAGTGTTTGACTGGTTTGAGCGAAAGGGATCTTTTCGACGACTAATGCCTCCTTGGGAAGTGGCTGAAGAAGTTCGTGCTGACGAAACATTGGAAGATGGGGCTCAGCGAATTTTTCGCTTCCCCATGGGTCCCCTCAAAATGACTTGGGTGGCTGAGCATCTCGGATATCAACCTCCAGAGAAATTTGAGGATGTCATGAAAAAGGGCCCCTTTCGGTCTTGGCACCATGTACACCGATTTATCGAGAAAGATGGAGGCACCGTTGTGCACGATGAAGTCGATTACAAACTCCCAATGGGTGTATTGGGTCGAATTTTCGGATCCAGAAACGTGCGCAATCGATTGGATCGGATGTTTCGAGCACGAGAAAATCGGTTGGTTCGGGATCTTGAGCGTCATTCTGATTTCAAACACCTGAATCGAAAGCGAATTCTATTGGCCGGAGCCTCGGGGTTGATTGGAAAGCAACTTGCTGCTTTTCTCGATACGGGGGGGCATGAAATCTGGCGATTGGTTCGACGTACACCCACCCCGGGTCAAAATGAAATCGAGTGGGCCCCTTCCAAAGGGACCATCGATGGTGCTTCCATTGAAGGATTTGATATTGTCATCCATCTAGGAGGCGCAGGGATTGGTGATCGACGTTGGACCAAATCACGGATGACTCTGATTGAAAAGAGTCGTACTGAAAGTACTGGATTGTTAGCACGTACATTGGCTAGTTTGAATCAAAAACCTGAGGTTTTCTTGGTTGCTAGCGCCATTGGTTGGTATGGAAATCGTGGTGATGAAATTCTAGATGAACAAAGTGAGGCTGGTACCGGTTTCCTACCCGAGACTTGCATGGCTTGGGAAACCTCTGCAGACGCTGCTAGACAAGCAGGAATTCGAACGATTCACGCAAGAACTGGTGTTGTTCTCGACGCAAGTGGAGGAGCCCTAGAGAAAATGTTGCTTCCAGCGAAGATGGGAGCAGGTGGTCCCATTGGGTTTGGGCGTCAGTGGTTTTCTTGGATTTCAATGGATGATCAAATCTATGCTTTACATCACCTTGTCATGTCACCAAATACTGAAGGTGCATACAATATCACATCGCCTGAACCACTGCAGCAGAAGAATTTCGCGAAGGCCCTCGGTCGAGTATTGCGTCGACCTGCTTTCATGCCCACGCCACCATTGGCGATTTGGTTCCTTTATGGAAAAATGGGTGTAGCGCTGACCACAGAAAGTCAGCGTGTCATGCCAACGAGACTCACCGAGACCGGTTATCGGTTTCAACATCAAAACGCAGAGAGTGCTCTACGAGATGCTCTAGGCAAATGGAAAAATTAGGATTGATTTTCCACAGGTTGATCCGTATTTAGTTTGCACGTGCTGATTCCGAGTGACGAGTAGAATGGGCAATGCCCGACGACTGAAGTACCCACGGTCCACAAGCCTACGATTAGGAAGATAATCTCCCATTGAGCACTTGAAAAGTAGTCGAATACAACGACACCACAGCCCCCGATGAGACGTACAATACGATCACCCAAACCCAAGTTCATCATATCATCTCAAATCTTAGCAAATACTCCACTGTTCATAGCAAAGGGCTGGAAAAGTCGCTTCCAGGGAATGTGTTCAAGTTCAGAAATTTCAAACATTTGCTCAATCACTGCAAGTGGCGCCATACGAGGTGCAGTACCTGCTACATAACCATCAATCCATGAATGGACTCGTTGTCGAGCTTTGCCCGAAATGGTGGTCTCGGGAAGGCGGCCGACTGCTCTTCTCAATGCACCAGCAACATGCTTTCTCTGAACGATGGTATTCATGTGGGATTGAGCCAATGTGATGTATTCTAGGGCCAACTGCTGTGGATGTTGATCGGAATGATTACTAATCAATCGGCCCAAGGCTGCAGGTGCATTGGGCGATCGGCTTTGGAGAAGCAGTTTGTGCTCTGAGTGGAACTCCTGCAGACTTGCCAACGTCCAGCCTTGTTCATCGCGTTCCCACCATCGGTGCATCATCCCGACTCTAGCGAAGAAATTCTCCATTTGCACAGCATCATTCAGACGACCCTCTTCAATCGCTGGTATTTGTGGATTCAAACTGGTAAATACCATTGCAAACACCCCTTGGCCTTCTTTTCGAGGGGTGCCATTGTGGTATACCTTGACACGTTCAAGTCCACAACTGGGTGAATCTTTCTTGAGGATAATTCCCGAGATTTTTTGTTTCAATAAAAAGTCAGACTGCAGTTCGGACCAATTCATCATATCTTCAGTATAATCAGTACCCGATTTAGGTTCAATCAGATGAATTTTTTCATCTTCATGAATCAATCGAATCGTCGGTCGGGGCGTCCCCATGCCAATTCCAACTTCGGGACAGATAGGGATAGTTTCGATATTTTTACTAACACTCTGCAACAACCGATGGTTGCAGTGGCCCCCGTTGTAACGTACTTGTTCTCCAAGTAGACATGCAGACACAGCAATCTTAGGTAACTGTGCTTCTTCCATGTACTGAACAACGCGGTTCAGTATATAGAGGGTGGTTTCTGTGCAGGGTTCTGAATCACCTGATGATCAAAATCACAGGTCAGTAGCAACCTTGCGTGCCATGAATGCCATTAGACCCATCTGGAACAGTAGAATGATTGTTCCTGAAAGGAATAGTAGCAATCCGGCGACTCCAGTGCTATCTTCTAACATTCCCAAACCAACACCAAACATGATGGCAGCGGTTAGGAGCACTGGAATCGACTCGAGGATTGCTGTGAAAGCCGTCTTCCAGCTACCCATGTAACCCAATCCGGACTTTCCAAGGCCATCAGCGATACCCATGCCCATGACTAAAGTAATGACTTGAGTGAATGCGAGAATATTGAACATCACAGCAACTAACATACCAATGATGAAAATTGCACCTTCTCCTGAATCAGCAGCAACAACGAAAATGATTGTGTTCACGATAACGATTAGAATCACTGTGAGAATACTACTCAGCAGGGCTGCGAGACCATACTTTAGGGTGCTGAATCCACGAGTGAAGTCCAATCCACCGCCCGAGGATGCGCCTGAAGTCGCGACCATCACAGTGGCAGCCGGTGCAGCGGCCATTCCCATATCGCTGTGGGGGGAAACGACCATCGGTGCTGCAGCTGCCATCGGCGCTGCTGCTGCCATCGGCTCAGCCGCAGCCATCGGTGCTGCTGGTGCTGCTTGTTGTTCAACTGGAACCCATTCATTTCCGTTCCACATAAAATTTCCATCATCACTGAGTTGCCCAGTCATGTATCGCCCACGTGTAGGGGGCTTATAACTAGTAATCGGTCAAGAATTCACACAGGAAAACTACCATGGATACTTCAAATTCCACAGAATTCCATCATTGATGATAACCTGAATTCCCAGCATTACAGCACCAATCACTGGCCAGATTGTATCCGAAGTGGCCCCTTGTTGATGCGCACCCCATGCGAAGAGACCGAGTAGAATATTCCCCAAACAGACAAGCCACAGATTTCCAATAACAAGCCATTGGGACCAGTTGCCATCCGTACGAATATGCAATGCAGTCAGTTCCAGCCAAAACATCGAAGGGATGGTGACGAGTAAAAATGCGATCATCAACCTAGAATGGCCACCTGAGTCGCCTTCACCCCATGGCCACTGTACCGATTCGACGACTCCTGCGTCCCATCGATAAAGGAAAAACCACCACATGATGAGGAATCCGGTAGCTGAAATGAACATACAGGTAACGTTGAGGGGGCGCCAAGATTCTGGAATTCCGCCCCACAAGTCATTGGGACTATCCATGCGTGACAGACCAAACACATACGATGCAAGAACCAAGGGTCCAGTGATGTAGAGCGCGAGGCGAAGTGCTTCTCGTGTAATTTCCATCAAATCCCTCAGGCCAAAGAACTCCAATCGACTTCTGCTTCTTCGATTTCAATCTCATCGACATCCATCTGAGCCAATTGCAACTTACCGCTCAATTCATCGTTGACTGCATGCCAATAGGAATAGGCCTCTATGACCCAAATACCAGATTCACGAGTCCCATTGCCTGAGCCTTTGACTCCACCGAATGGCAAGTGTGCTTCTGCACCGGTGGTGGAGTTGTTGATTCCAGTCATTCCTGCCTTAATTCCTGTCTTGAATCGATATGCTTCAAGGCGATCGTTGGTGTAAATCGCACTCGACAAGCCGTAGGGTGAAGCATTGGCTAGGTGAAGTGCATGCTCGAAATCCTTGGCCTTGACAACTGTGATGGCCGGGCCAAAAATTTCCTCATGGAAGCACTGCATGTCTTCGGTTACATCCACAAATACATGCGGCCACATGTACACGCCTTCATCAGCGTCACCACGGAACCCTGAAGGCTTGTTTTCATTGGTGATTCGACCCTTTCCAAACAGTTTGGTCGCACCGCTTGATTCACACATATCTACACCCGCGAGGAAATCTTCAGCGTACTTTTCCGAAAGCATTGATCCGTACAGAACGCCTTCATTCCGCAATGAATCACCGATCGACGTACTCTCTACCTTGGCCATCAATTTGGACATGAAGGCATCATAGATTCCTTCGTGAATAATCAAATTCCCAAGACTTGTACAACGCTGACCTGCGGTTCCAAATCCTGCCCAATAAGCACCTTCAACAGCATTATCGAGATTTGCACTGGGCATGATGACCAAGGGATTCTTACCACCCAATTCCAGGCTTGCTGAAACCAGGTTTCGGCCACAAATTTCCCCAATCATCTTGCCAACTGCGGTGCTGCCAGTGAACGAGATTTTGTTGACCATGCCCTTGTCGACTGCATTGACCAAATGCTGGCCTGCGCCACTGCCTTTGCCGTGAACGAGATTAATCACACCGTTTGGCAATCCCGACTCATGCATGATGCGTGCGAGGGCGAAGGAGAGTAAAGGTGAGTCTTGAGGAGATTTCCACACACAGGTGTTTCCACACATGATCGCCGGAATCATCTTCCAAAATGGTACTGCAGAGGGGAAATTGCAGGCGTTGATGATCCCACAAACCCCTAAAGGTCGACGGTAGGTGAACAATTCCTTGTCTGGCAATTCAGAGTTTACCGTTTGCCCGTACAACCGACGACCTTCGGACTGGAAGAAGAGACAAGTGTCAATGGCTTCTTGAATCTCACCACCACATTCCTTCAATGTCTTGCCAATTTCGCGGGCTTGCAAACGAACCAAGTCGTCTTTGTGTTGCATCAGTAGACGACCCATGTTCCCAATGATTTGTCCACGAGTAGGAGCGGGGGTGGCAGCCCAACTTGAGAAGGCCTCCTTGGCGGCGCTTAGCGCATCGTGGACGTCGGATTCGGTTGAAAGTGGGAATTCACCCAAACAATCGTCAAGCCAAGCAGGGTTGATTGACTTGAATGTGGAACCATCACTGGCCGATTTCAGTTCACCGTTGATGATATTGTATCCTCTTACACAGGGGTTGCCATTTGGATTGCTTTGGTCTAGAAATTCCAAACCGGTTGAGAGCACATGCGCCATATCCCGTCGAGTGATGACCCCATCATCAATGCTCGCCTCTCGGCGACAGAATCAAACCATTCAGACCGAATGATTAGGAGAAACTACTTCGTCAAGGCTTTAGGGGTCGGCGTTATCTCCTCGTATTGCTGTCGAGGTGGCACAATGGCTGACGATGAAGAAAAAACACTCTCTCTGCGCGTAGCAAAAGCAATTCCTAGCGACGTAGGTCATGGACGAGCTAGAGTTCCCTTTGACAACGACTTGGGGTTGAAACCGGGTGATGTCATCGAGATTGCTGGTGAACGAAATACAGCGGCTATCGTTTGGAGATGCAGACCCGAGGATGCCAACCTAGGCGTGATTCGAATCGATGGAATCATTCGGAAAAATGCCGGTGTAAGTCTTGGCGATCGAGTTACAATCAAGAAGGTCGAGACGAAGGAATGTGAACGACTTGTACTCAGCCCCGTCATGGCCAAACAGCAGAAGGTCAAGTTCGGATCTGGAATCGAGGGTTTTGCTCGACGTGGTCTCAACAAGCGTCCTGTCGTTGCAGGTGACCGGATTTTTATTCCAGGAATGACCCTTTTCGCTGAGGCTCTACCCTTCGCAATTGTGTCAACAAAACCCAAAGGAATCGTACGTGTCTTGCCCGATACTGAAATTGTCATCAAAGAAGAAATGGTTGAGGAAGAAGAGCAAGGTGAGGTCTCTTCAATCATGTACGAAGATATTGGTGGACTTGGAGATCAATTACTCAAAGTCCGTGAGATGATTGAGTTGCCCCTAAAACATCCAATTCTTTTCAGAAGATTGGGTATCGATCCCCCCAAAGGGGTTCTTTTGCATGGCCCACCCGGAACGGGTAAGACGATGATTGCCAAAGCCGTAGCCAATGAAACAAACGCACATTTTACCAGCATCAATGGTCCTGAAATTATCTCCAAATACTACGGTGAATCCGAGAAACAATTGCGAGAGATTTTCGATGATGCAGCATCCAATGCTCCGGCAGTGATTTTTATCGACGAACTGGATTCAATCGCTCCAAAACGTGAGGATGTTTCGGGCGAAGTTGAGCGTAGAGTTGTTGCACAGCTACTGACCTTGATGGACGGTATGCAGGGTCGGGACAATGTAGTTGTCATTGGGGCCACCAATCGTCCCGATGCCATTGATCAGGCTTTGAGGCGCCCCGGTCGATTCGATCGAGAATTGGAGATTGGTGTTCCCGATAAGAATGGACGACGTGAGATTGTCAACATTCATACACGCGGTATGCCAATTGCAGATGATTTTGACATGGATTGGGTATTGGAAAATTCCTATGGGTTTGTCGGCGCAGACATTTCCAGTCTGTCTCGCGAAGCTGCGATGAAGGCATTGCGACGATACCTGCCAGAAATCGATTTGGATCAAGATGAGATTCCACCCGAGGTACTGGAAAAGATGGAAGTACAGATGGGTGACTTCAAACTCGCTATCCGCGATATTGAGCCCAGTGCTCTAAGAGAAATCTACGTAGAAGTTCCAGAGGTATCTTGGGCGGATGTCGGTGGTTTAGATGAAGTCAAGGAGCGGCTCAAAGAGAGTGTAGAATGGCCACTGACCATGCCCGATCGATTCGAACATTTCGGTATCAAACCACCTCGAGGTATCGTTCTTTTCGGTGCCCCAGGGACTGGAAAAACTCTCATTGCCAAGGCGATTGCCAATGAAGCTAAGGCGAATTTCATCACTGTCAAGGGTCCTGAATTGATTTCAAAATGGGTCGGCGAATCTGAGAAGGCCATTCGTGAAGTCTTCAAGAAAGCGAAGCAGGCGAGCCCGAGTATCATCTTCTTGGATGAATTTGAATCGATCGCAGGTGCACGAACAACAAACTCTGGCGAGGGAAGCGATGTCTCGAACCGAGTCGTCAATCAAATGCTTTCAAGCATGGATGGCGTTGAATCTATGGAGGGTGTCATCGTCATCGCGGCGACCAATCGACCTGAGATGATTGACCCTGCACTACTCCGAAGTGGACGATTCGAACGCGTCATGCACATCCCCCCACCCGATCATACAAGCCTGAAGAAAATCATTCAAATTCATGCGCGTGATATGCCATTGGGTAAGTTCGACTTGGATAGTTTGGCAGACAGAATGCAGAACTTCACTGGTGCCGATGTCGAGGCCGTTTGTCGTGAGGCTGCGTTAATTGCCATGCGTGCTGAAAAGAAATCCGTCTCCAAGAAACACTTCGAGCAAGCAATTGATCGTGTACGACCAACCATCACTCCTGACATGCTTGAATATTATTCAAAGTTGGAAGCGATGTTGACCAGTGGACTTGAGAGTATCCGTCGGAAGTCAGACACCTTGATGGGTATCGAGAGCGTATGAGGTGAGTAAATGCCGGCTGCCTTCTCTGCAGAATTGTCTGGCAGAAGAGTCCTAGACAGCCGTGGAGATTTATTGGGGACCATTGTCGATTTATTCATCGATGATGTCGGAGGAGAAGTCCTAGGACTGTTGTTGGATTTAGATCACGGACTTGATCCAAACTTGCTTCCTTGGCCCGCTTTTGGAGAACATTTGGTGATTCCAACCGAAGAGGTTGCGAGCATCGATGAGGACGTACATCTCAATCGTTAATCGTGATTTTAGCCCGATACAAGGCCACCCATCACCCCCAAACCGTCTTAAGTCTTAGTTCAGCGTCTCGCCGCTGCACATCCTATGGATGTGGGGGGAATGTCAAATGAAAATTGGCTCAGTAGACATCAATGCTGTGCTAAAATCGCGTAAAACGCGACGACTCGGTTTGATGGTTGCCTTCTACGCCGTTTTGGGACTTCTTCTTCTCAGCATCGTCAGCTCGTACTTGGTGACAAGCAACCCCCACCTCTCCGCTTACGATGATGATTGGGATGATTTGTCGGCATTCCGTGCCGATTTGAAAAACATGGGAGTGGATACCACGAGCATGATCTCAAGCCCAGTTCTTTTGGGGGAAATAGAAAACCCCGAAGATACAGTATTCATCGTGACTGGTGTTGAACAAGATACCATTTCATTGCCAAGATTTACCGGTGACGCTGACGTCATTCAATTCAGCGAGTCGGAAGGATATACCACCACTGAGATTGATGCAATCATCGAGTATGTAGCCTCAGGAGGCACCTTGTTGGTCATGGACGACTTTGGTTATTCGGCTGGACTTGCGGACAAATTTGACTTGGGTTACAGTGGACATCAATTGTATGACGAAGAAGCATGGGCTCGTGAATTGGGTTACGAATATGTCTGGATGAATTCATCCAATCCTTACGATTACACCGGTATCGATCGGTCATCAAAGCACCCTTGCTTCGCCGATTCGGATGGGGATGGAGTCATCGATCGCCTTGATCGAATTGCCGGTGCCCCCGATGGTACCGTTCCAACAGTAGCCGAAGCAGGTCTTTGCGCGCACCACTTAGAAACCGATGCTGAAGGGACTCAATTTTGGAACTTCAGTACGAATTACAATGTCTTGTTAAACACGCCTTCAGCATTCGATAAGGACGCTGCAGAGTCAAATTCTGACAATGCCTACGCTTGGGGTCGCTCCAGTCAAGATTCGTATCTTGATACCAATGATGACGGACAAGGTGACGTCGGATTTGAGGGAGGGGGCATCGAAAGTGACGAGGCTGGACCATTCACCATGGCAATCAAGGTCTGTGAAAAGCGCGACTGTGATGAGGAGCCTGGAGTACCAATGGGACGTGCAATCTTTGTCAGCGATGGTTCAACTCTGATGAATGCGATTTACGATTGGGAGAACACGAATGCAGAGGTTTACGGTGAGTTGAATGGAAATCTCATGCCCAACAATGACAACCGTAGGTGGGTTCTCGACATCGTTGCAGAAGCACTGCTAATGCATACGTCTGATGAAAATGGAACTTCAGCAGCAGGGAAGCAGGTCATCTTTGACGAAAGTCGGCATCAGCAAACCAATGCATTGAGTGATACTTACAGTTTGATTTACTACATCCTAGTCTATTTTACCAATGATTGGATGGCCATGCTTTTCCTCTTCTTGGCCCTGTTCATCGCCTTTGAAGCCGTGATTATCAAGAAAGTAGATCCAGAGCCATGGAGGCACGTTTTCAGCATTATCTACTATGGATTTGGAGATGCGAGGCGGTACGGATATTATCAACGTCCAAACAAAGTCAAACAGGTATTATTGTCTAGGGTACGAAATCTGAATTCTCTCACAAGAGATGAATTTGATGCACTGCCAGCCCGAGAGTTGCAGAAAATGATTGGGGATCCAGTGCTCATCAAGTTTGTATTTGAGGATCGGAATTACAGTCTGGAACAACTCGTTGCGGTAGTCAAGCGAGTGAAGATGTGGGGACGCAAGTAAGGAGGTGAGATGAAATGTGGACACGTAAAGCTGCACTGCTTCTGACCTCTGGAATCTCATTGGTCCTAATTGGTATGATGATTGCCAATTTCCAACTAATGATTCTCGGCTTGTTATTCATCGCATTCTTGGCGATCAACTCGTGGGTAGTGGGCCATGGACAACTGGAAGTCGTACGTACATTGTCTGCTGATAATTTGTACAAGGGGGACGACCTTTACGTAGAACTGGCGATTACCAACAGTTCATTTCGACGTACACAACAGCTAGAGATTTTCGACAATGTTCCACATGAGATGAAATTGCGCAGTGGTCTGAATTACATGCGAGTCAATTTGGGGCCCGGCGAAACAACTCGTATCCGCTATGTCTTACGTTGTCCACTCCGTGGCCACTATTCGTTCGGTCCGGTATCGGTTCGCTATCGAAATACATTCAATCTATTCAGTCAAGAGATGTACATCGATCATCGTTCAGGGTTGATTGTCTTCCCTCAAGTTCGCGAAATTGAAGAAGCAATGATTCGAAGTCGGACTCCCAAGATGTACACGGGTGCCATGACATTGCGTACACCCGGTCCTGGTTCAGAATTCTATTCACTGCGTGAATATGTTCCTGGAGACCCGTTCAAGATTATCAATTGGAAGGCTTTTGCCCGAACGGGAGTGATGATGGTCAACGAAAAATGCCGTGACGCAGTCACAGATGTGTTCATTTTACTGGATTCCAGAGACATCAGTCGGATTGGAACCGTACTGAAGAATCCACTTGAAATGGGAACGGTTGCCGCTGCGAGTTTGGCATCTTACTTCATCAAACGAAGGGATTCTGTGGCTTTAGCCGTGTATGATGATTCGTTGTCTTACCTACCCGCTGATGGAGGTGACAAGCAGTATTTCAAGGTCCTATCCAGCCTTGCCGGTGTGGCACCAAAAGGCGACATGCCACTACAGGCTGTGACCAATTCTCTGGCACCAAGATTTAGTCGTGGAAGTCCTGTATTCGTGATTTCAAGTCTCGAGGGGGATGGTACCGTACCTCATGCGATTCGGGATTTGGCCGGACGTGGTCACGAAGTTGTCATTCTGAGTCCATCAAGCATCGATTACGAACGACTTGTCAGTCGGATTCCTCGAATGTCCTATGAAGTCATGAAACTCGAACGGCAAAATCGACTTTCTGCAGTCGCCGGTTATGGTGCTCGAGTGATTGATTGGATGCCAGATGTTGAACTAAGCCAAGCATTGTTGCAGGTGAAGATGTAAGGA
Organism: Euryarchaeota archaeon UBA602; assembly: GCA_002498455.1. GTDB lineage: Archaea > Thermoplasmatota > Poseidoniia > Poseidoniales > Thalassarchaeaceae > MGIIb-P. The sequence goes on along the minus strand of DAHO01000003.1, from coordinate 9,945 downwards.
GGTGAGATAATGGCTGACGATGTTGCACAACAGGAGGAAGGAATCACCAGCCTTCACCTACGTATCCTGCGAAAAGAGTGGCGAGTTGTATGTCTGCAGCTTGTAGCCTCTCTCGCTCTGATTTGGTTATTCCTTACCATGACTCGAGTCTTTGGTCACTGTCATCCCGATTATGTTGCAAGTGGCTCTTGGTGTCCGGCTCTGGACCATACCTTGACGTTAGATGAAATTGAAGCCACGCTAACCGAAGGTGGGGGAATGGACGAATTGCCTCTTCCAAACTGGATCACCGGACAGGGCAATCAAGGTGATGGGCGATACTACGTTCCAATTCTACTCAGTATCGCCATCGCAGGAGCCTGGGTTGCGCTTAATTTCCAACCTCCGGCTCGTCGGCGAAAAATCACACTGGGTTTGCTCGGAACCATGATTCTATTCTTGGCAGGGATGTTCCTGCTGACTTGGACGTTCGGGATGATTGTCAACTTTGACTTGTATCTTCCATTCGGAAATGCAGACGATTCGATGAATCATGCGAACCATCTCGTGTGGCCATTGTCAGTTTACATACAGTTACTGATTTTGCTCCTGTTCCTCGCACCTGTATTGTTCGGTTTGATGGGAATTTGGGGACTTTCAAAGCGAATGATCAACTGGTCAATGGCTTACATGCTCATCTTTTTGGGAATATATGCCCTACTATCCTATGAGGGTGTGGTTAGCCAACTGTCTAGCGCTTCAAATCCCAATGCCCCTGGGCTCAACCCCTTGCCTACACAAATCGGTGAAGCGGATACACTTGGAGGTTTAATTTCGGGACAGGTATGGGACTTGTTGTTGGTTGCAATCCTGCTAATGATTTTCTCCGAAACCGCACATGCGACCATTCGATTCCTAGAATATGCGTTTAGATTACCCGAATCATGCAAGAAGGATCCCGAATATGTCAGACAATTCCAAAGTATTCTGAACACTCACATGCAGCACACTGTTGTGGTCATCTTCGCAGTCATGTTTGTCACCATGCTGGCCCTGAAGTTTGACGACTTAATCATCGATGTCGTGGGTTGGACTGGATCTGGACAATGGAGTGGACAAGTGAAGGAATCGCTTGAACTCCGTTTGACATACGGGAAAGTAATCTCAGCTATGCTATTCCTGACATTCGTGGCAGGATTACGATATGTTGTGCCTTGGCAGAGAGTCTCAGGATTGATTGAATCTGCCCTCAACAGAGGCAAAACAAACCCGTGATTACTTGGCCGCACGTTTATGCAAGGCTTGGATCACTCGCGAAATCGATTCTGCACCAAACATTGCAATCAAGGGCAATCCGCACAGAGACATCGGCCAAAGTATGAACGAATCCCAACCGGAATCATTCCACATCCATTGACCAGCGAAAATTGCAACGATGATGGTGAGAATGAAACTCAACTTTTCGAGGTACCATGGGAAACATTGACCGTGGGATTCGACTCGATTGAGTAGGGTTGAACTCGAATCAGGCTCAGGCATGAACCCACCTACATATCCAAATCTGAAAGTTCGCGTTCAAGGTCATCCAGTGCATCTCTACGCACCGGATCGGCCGGAGGCGCAATGCCATTTTCGGTACCATCTCGATTCAGTGCAGCAGAGTCTACCTCGGATAGAGCCACATCGATGCTTGCCATCAATGCAGCCTCATCTGCATCACCAGCCACATCTGCGGGGGTTAATCCTGCAGAAATTCGTGCCGATATATCGACACCATCGGTTTCAGATGCTGGCTCAATGGGTTGCCATGTTGAATTAGAGGCGGGGGCTGAACTGGCTTCGGGTGTCGGTGCCGCAGCGGGCGCACTCGGTGCGATAACCTCTGTAGATACGGTGGTGGTATCTCCGACTTCTTCCACTGGATTCATGTGACGAATTGCTTCTGTGTTGATCTCAGGACGTTCATGTCGAGCCAATCCGTCTATTTCGAAGGGGAGACTCCCTGAACGCTGGAATGACCAAAGCGCCCCAGTTGGGTCTTCACCGGTCAGCCCCGCAACATCAAGACGGCGCAGAAGAGATTCCAGAACTTCGACTGTCTCCGCCAATCCGACAGCATCTCCAGCCGTTCTCCGATCAGCATCAAGATAGATTTCGTCAAGAGAACGCTGAATCAGTCTGCGAGCCTCTACAGAAATGTAGGGCAGGGCTTCGGGCATGTGACTAAATCGTTCGAGTGGCTTGATATCTTCTGATGGCAATCCCAAATCAACGAGCCCCCGAAGGACCTCTTGCAGTTGTGCCAACATTGTCACTGAACGCTCATATTCATCGAGTAGGCCTTCCAAATCGATCACTACATGCTGTACTGTTTCAGCTAACTGATGTTCCAATCGTGATTGAACCGACCAGCGAGTGAGTCCGCGAACTGTAGATGCTGTTTCTGGAGCTTGTCGCTCAAGCAATTCCATTACTTCAAGTGAAAGCAGGTGACGTGGAGTCTTCGCAACCTCGTCGACACTGTGTTGGATGATTGAAAGTGCTCGCTCAACAGCTCGATCGAGTAGAACGATACTGTACCCCCGACTTCGGGCATTTGCCATTCGATCGAGAACGGGTTCCAAACTCGATAGGCCTCTTTCATCACCGAGCAGGGCTTGAGCCAACGGTTCTTCAGCCAATCTTGCTCGAATACGATCAGCCTCCTGTAAATCAAGTAAAGCCATTTCATGCGCTTCTTGAATATCCTCAGCCTGTTCCAAAAGCATCCTTAATTCCGTCTCTGATTGGGCTTTTCTTGCATCCAAATCACCCAATTCACGCAACAATAGACGGCGTTCTTCCATCATTTCTCGCAACTCTGACTGCATGATGGTTGACTTGCGTTCAGAATCTAAGATTCGTCCTCTCTCTTCTTCCATCAAACGTCGATGAGCATGCCCCTCAGCATCTAAATCCGCCAATTCTGCTCGTTGATTTTCGATTCTGCGTTCAATTTCATCCAATTCACCCTGACCGGTACGATGGCGATCACGTTGTGCGTTGACTTGCTCAGTGAGTACTCGCTGGAGGCGCTCATCATGGTCAATTGCTTTGCGAACTTCATCCAGTCGGGTTTCCGCTGAACTTAGTTCAGACTTAACGGTCGCTTCCTGCGTCGACAGATCTCGTAAATCTCCCAAAAGTGCTTCTCGCGAATCGAATTCACCCAATGCATTGGCCAGTTCCTCTGCTCGCTTTTCGACCATATGCTCAAGTTCAGATACCCTTTTTGTGAGACGGTTAGAAAGTGAGGACGCTTCATCCACAGTTGATTCTGCCGTGCGAACTTTGTTGGCCATATCATCGATTTCTCGGTGCAATTCGCTGCGCTCATCTCTAGCTTCACTGAGTGAGGCTTCCAAGTCATGCATTTGCTCACGAGCATCGTCTCTAGCAGCTCGTGCATCCTCAAGTTCGCGTTCCAATCGACCCTTCTCGCGCTCAAGAGAAATCTGTGTATGCTCAAGTTGTTCCATTCTCTTCTTCAGTTCACCACTCGCGGGGGTGAGAACTTTTGAATTATTGGAAACAGGCATGAGTTTAGCGGTCGGTGAACCAGTTTCCAACATCTTCCATGCTGAACGGCCTGATTCCATGGCTTCAAGCCCCAAATCAAAGCCAAACAAGGCATCCAGCCGACTCGCAATGAGTTTCTTTCTGTCGTCTGAACGAGTTCGACAATTCGAAATCGTGTCAGTCAAATGTGCCAATGAGAAATCTTCGACGGTTGATCCGGTCAGACCGAGTCGAGCACGTCTTTCCAAACGATTGGTGAGTAATCTTCGAGAGGATGTTGTCATCGCATGAATGGCGTCGGCCAAGGATGAATTTTCAGATTCGCGAACCCCGCTGGGGACACCGTTGACGAGAATGATGTAAACAGGCTCATCACTCTCAGATACAGACATTACGTAACCAGTCAGTTGGTTTTCATGGGCTGCCCGTAGATGAGATATCAGTTGGTCGACACCAGATTTCGATTCTTTTGTCACAAAACCTTCGGGCAGTTCATCAAATGCAGTCACTTGATCATCGATGGTGCCAACCAGACTTGCAGCATTTGCAAGAGCGGCGTGTGCATCTGAGCCGTGTTTACACCAAATGGCGACCGAGGCTTGTCCCGCTTCGGTGAGCATGAGTTGGCCCCCCTCTAAGCGAAGATTGGCAGAAAGTGATTCCACTTGCTCGAATTTTGAAGCGATACCTCGAAGATGTTCTTGACCCAACTTAGCCAAATCATCAGGTGTTGAAGGTAGTGTACCACTTGAATGGATGACTACCCCGTCTTCAAACGCTAAAGCACCCATTACCTCATCAGATTCTGTGAGGCGGTCAACCAGCAATGCGAGGTCAACTGTATCGATGGGGAGCGCAGCCGCACCTTGAGCGAGTAAAGCAGCCACGTCGGAAGGGTCTGAAAATGCTTCAGGGATTCTTCGGGCAATTTCGGTAAACTGGCTTACTGTCCAGGTAGCCCCTCTTGCACTCAATTCGTGTGCGTCGGATAACTCCAATAGACGAGTGCGTCCACCTTCGCCGGTCACGAAGGTCTGTTTTGTATCCGATTCTGCTAGCCATCCAACCACACGTCCACCGTAGACCAAACGATGGGCACATGCGGTTTTTGCGCGTGGTTTGTAGTGAGAAATGACACCGGTCTCAAACGGCATCTGATCTTGCCCTACACTCAAATCAGCTTCAGTATCTACAGCATTTCCTGGTGGTAGATTGAACATAATTACACCTCAATTAAATCTTCAATGATTGGCCTCAATGACCGTGCTTCATGACTCAGGCGACCGACGGGGAGGACATCACTAGTCAGCCAAAGACTGGAGCCGCCTCGAATCGTGGCTACTACTGTTGTCAAGTTACCCTCAAACCACATCTCTTCAACCGTACCGAATTTCAAATCGGAAGCCATCTTCATGGCTTGGTGGAAGAGGGTGATATTACCGTCTCCATAGCCACCTACAATTTCCCCTTCTCTGGACAAAAGGCAGGCTTTGACACCATCGATGTTTGAGAGCAAACGTGTCAACATAGTCGTCCTCAAAAATCACTCAGGTTCAATACGACTTCAAGAACTTGCCCCATGCCGGCCCCTTAGGGGGCCGTTTGGACAGTAAATTTGATTCGCCAACTGAAAAATCAGTATTTTGACGATATTTACGGTCTTTGTCAGCGCTTTTAGAATCCTGTTTTCAGTGATATGGACAGAAAACGTCTGGAGTAAATTTCAATTGGAAAATCGAATTATCAATTGGAATTTTTTATTGGTTGAAACGGTTGGATTGAAGAGAGGCACCCCATGGGAGTAACGTGGCAGGCTCACTGGATGTACAGTCTTGCAGTCGGTGTAGCCACCCTGCTGTAATTCATCAGATATACAGTGGCCAACATTTGTGCCAATCTCATCTTGCAAAGTCCATCCGAAAACGTGTATCGAAGACGTTGAGAAATCAACTGGATTTACCCTCCGATGCTCGAGATGAAGATGGGAAGCCTGCCGTCATCCTAGTCTGCATTTCTGGGGGCAAGGACTCAGCTGTTTTGCTGGACATGCTGGTCAAAATTGTCGGCGCAAGACGTGATGTCGAATTGGTATGTGGTTGTGTCGACGAGGGTATTGACGGGTACCGCTCCCCCTCGATCGATTGTGCGAGGGAGTTGGCCGAATCATATCAATTGCGATTTGAGACCATCTCGTATCCCGAATTGGGATTCGAGCGTATGGATGCAGTGGTAAAGTCAATGCCCTTGATGGCTGAAAACCACAAAGCTGCAAGAGGAATGAAACCTTGTTCTTATTGTGGCGTTTTTCGGCGACAGGGGTTGAATGCATTGGCTGAGCGTGTCGGCGCCCGATGGATGGCGCTGGGACACAACCTCGATGACACTGCTCAATCAGTACTGATGAATCTAGGAAAAGGAGAAATGGAGAGAATCATCCGCTTGGCCCCACATACTTCGGTCCCTATTGAAGGACTACCTCCACGAATTGTTCCCTTACGATGGATTCCTGAAAGGGAGATTCATGCTTATGCCATTGGCGCAAATTTGCCAATTCATCATGATGATTGCCCACACTCGCCCGGTGCACTGCGCCAAAAGCACCGAGCATACCTCGCTGAGATGGAGGCAGCTAACCCAGGTACAATGCATGGATTGGTTCACTCGATGGATGCCATTCGTGATCTGTGGGCATCAAGCGAAAACCCACCACCATCATGGAAGGCTGGGCAAGCAACGGAGTGTGAACAATGTGGGTCACCCTCGAGTCAACCCATATGTCAAGCGTGTATCTTTCAGCAGTGGTTGGCTGAAGTCTAATCAGATCAAATTGTTGATCAATTCTTTCATATTTTGCGACCGGCCACAATATCTGCAACGCAATTCCAGTGGATCAGTCTTTACGACGTTAAGGCGATGATCTAATGGCTCACGAGAATTGTTGGTAATACAATTCGAATATGTGCATCTTGCTACATTCAGCAATTCTTTTCCTATTGTTACTTCGCGCTTTTCAGCAACTGCGTAGGAGCGGATGATTGCAACACTTGCCTTTGGTGCGATTAGAGCCAATCGATCCAACTCATCTTGTGTCAATTCGCGATCTTCAACCTTGATGATGTCCTTTCTACCGTGTTTGGAGGAGGGTACATTCATCACCAAACTGATTGGTGATGCCCGATCATCAGAGATGCCAAGCATCCGCAATACTGAGAGAGCGGAACCTGCTGGAATGTGGTCGATGACAGTACCGTTATTGATCGCAGTTACACGACGCATTTCACTAGTGGACATCAGGCAGCACCTCCTGGAATATCAACACCCAGTAATTTGCACATGAGAGCCATTCGGGCTACGACCCCATTGAAAGCTTGTTCAAAGTATCGAGCATGTCGAGTTGCATCTACGTCAGGAGAGATTTCATCGACTCGTGGTAATGGGTGCATGACAATCATTTCCCCTTTGGCTGCAGTCAAATCAGCGGCAGTGAGCTTGTAGATCCCCGCTACCTTTGCGTATTCATCATCATCTGGGAATCGCTCCTTCTGAATTCGCGTCATGTAGATGACGTCTACATCGGGGATGGCGCTGTACAAATCATCCGTTTCGGTGATTTTTGAACCAGATTCCGTCAAATCCGACACAATCTCAGTTGGCATTGAGAGTTGATTTGGCGAAATGAAAATCAATTCACAATCGAATCTGGCCAAAGCATGAGATAGACTGTGTACGGTTCGACCATAGCGCAAATCACCGACCAAAGCAACGGTTAGTCCATCCAATCGCCCATGAGCTTGTCGAATCGTGAACAAATCAAGTAAGGTCTGTGTGGGGTGATGGCCGGCCCCATCGCCACCATTCATGATTGGGATGTAACAGGCATCTGCGGCATACTGTGCGGCTCCTTGACGCGGATGACGAAGGGCTGCAATGTCGCAATATCCGTCGACCATTCGCATGGTATCATACAGAGTCTCGCCCTTGACTGCAGATGAGGATTTGACGTCTCCAAGGTTGACAACATCCCCTCCTAAACGCTTCATTGCGGTCTCAAACGACATGCGAGTACGTGTACTCGGTTCAAAGAACATGTTCGCCAAAAGTTTGCCCTGAAGCAGTGGGAGAAACTCTTCGCCATGGGCTACGGGAAGTAGCCGTTCAGCATCGTCTAGAAGAGAAACAATCTCTTCATTTGTCATATCATCCATGGTAATGAGGTCGCCGTCCATCCTGTCCGCCGGCACCCCCTTGACAGACCCACGAACTTATTCATTGGGGTCGTCAAACATGTCGATTCCATAGGAATCGGAAGCCGAGGGCTTGAAGGGGGAATGGTGTGTCCGCGGACTGATGATTATCAGTCGGACTCCGGTTCGCGTCTCGTTTTGCGGAGGTGGAACGGATCTTCCTGCCTATTACACGGAGAGCGAAAAAGGGGGCCTGGTCACTTCTATGGCACTGGCCAGGCACATCCACGTTACAGTCAACAAGCGCTTTGATAACAGCGTTAGAGTCAGCTATTCAAAAACTGAAATTGTTGATGATTTTGAGATGTTGGAACATGAATTGGTTCGGGAAGCCATGCGAATGACCGGAGTAACGCACAGTGTCGAGATTACGACCATTGCAGACATCCCATCTCGCGGCACCGGTTTGGGCTCCTCCTCGGCATTGACGGTCGGATTGTTGAATGCGTTGCACACTTTCGCTGGACGGGACCCTGACGCCGCACAATTGGCCGATGAAGCCTGCCGGATTGAGATTGATTTGCTCGGACAGCCCATTGGTAGACAAGACCAGTATGCCTCGGCATTTGGAGGTTCCAATCAAATCGCATTCATGCCTGACGATACTGTTGTCGTTACGCCAATCGAAATTGATGCAAAGGATCTGGCGTCAAATTATTTCTTGGTTTACACAGGAATTACACGAAAGGCCAGTGATATTCTGGCAAAGCAATCCGCTTCGTCCGACAAAAAACGCGCAGATCTAGATGTTCTCCGGCAGCAGGCAGTTGAGGTTCGGATCGCATTGGAATCTGGAAATCACAACACTGTAGGGATGTTGTTGGATGCATCATGGCAAATAAAGCGGACTCTAGTGGATGGAATTTCCGGCGATACATTGGATGATTTGTATTCGACAGTCATGGAGTTGGGCACTTCTGGTGGGAAATTACTGGGTGCTGGAGGAGGAGGATTTTTCTTGTTCCAAGGGACACCTGAAATCCAATCAAAATTGGAGGGAGCATACAAGGTCATCGCGCTTGAAATGGATATGGACGGGTCAACCATCATTTTCGATGATGGTTCGCGTGTTTGAGGTGGATACATGCGTCCGGCGATTACCATTGTCGCCTTGCTTCTGTTTGCATCCTTGCCAATCATTGATGCGGAGTCCGAAACCATTCACCTTTGGAGCGAAGAACCACCGGGAAGCGTCCTGTTGTGGGACGATTCAGGCAACCTTACCAATATCGACCCAGAACTACCGATTGACATTCATCTCCCCAGTGGAAATTGGACCTTGGTTCGACTTGTAGATGGAATTCCGCAGAACAATCCGTTGACATTCAATCAGGATACCAACGCATCGAATTTCCTGAGTGAAGTGATTGAAGAGCCACGAAGCATTGCGGGAGATGCGCACCTTGATCTGCTGGGAACCATTGAACAAGCGGCGGAATTGAATGCAACTTGGTCATCAACAATTGCCATTCCAAACACGCTCGGCCACCCTGATTTGCCCGATTCACATTTGGGGATTGAACATCAAATTGAAAGTATGTTTTCGGGAGATGTTTCGCTGTTTGATGAGTGGATTGCCAATCATACCGAAATTGGATGCTGTGCGTATGACAAAGTCGACTTGATTGGATCACCGACCATCACATCCCAAGTTGGCAACGAAACTTGGGGCTGGAGTATCGAGGCAAACCTCTCTGGGCAAGCGGACAGTCGCTCAACTCGATTGCTCTGGGTTCCAATCACGGGCAATTTATCCGATCGTACTGATTTGCGCATTACACTGCCTGCCCCAAATGAAATTCGATATTCGCCACAGAGTGAACATATCTCAGGGATGCCTGACGACTTTGTGATTCATCGTGGTACCATCGGTGTCACCGGCAATGTCACCATTGCTTTGGGAACAAACATGGCTCCGACCGCATCGTGGTTTGCCGAAGATCGAGAACTCCCATGGTTGCCATATGCTCAACCGACAACCATCGAATCTAGTTGTGCGGACACGTCAATTGTATCTCCACAAAGTCGGTTTATTCTTCAATCCGAGAATACGACACTCGTCGATCAAAATGCTTCCAACATTACCATTGATCCAATGTTTTTCAATCTCGAGTACAGCACTTGGATTAATCTGACACTGGAATGTACAGACCCACAGGGTTTG
>DAHO01000099.1 GCA_002498455.1 Euryarchaeota archaeon UBA602 | reverse complement strand
TTTGAAAGTGCCCTAGATTGGGAAACATCCCACGAAGAGGTTGAGCGGAATGGTGGCCTGATTTTCGGAACACCTGGGTTGCTCAGTCTACAATTTGTTGTCGCAAGCATTGCTGCAATCGCATCTTCATTCGTATTCCTGTCTCTGGTCCTAAATCAGCGACAGAAGGAACTGGCAGTGTTGCAAGCCATTGGGGCGAGCCCGAATCAAATCATTCGGTTGGTTCTGTTTGAGATTCTATCAATCATCATCGTCTCGATGTTCTTGGGTGTAATCTTGGGTATGGGTTTGGCATTGTCGTTTAACGGTCTATTCGACGTCTTTGGATTCATTTTCCAACTGCTCTCGGGTGGCGAATCTACAATCATCTCTAGGGAACTTCAGTGGCCTTGGTTTGAGTTGAGCATGGTTTCACTGGCCGTATTTGCCTCGGTTGTAATGGCATTGTTGGTAACTACTCGCAAGGCCTTGCGTTCGGATTTGGCCAGCGTACTAAAGGGGGAGTAAGAATGGCCGATGAAATCGAATCAATTTTGGAAGCGAATGCTCTGTATCATGTCTACGACTCCAAAGCTGAAGATGGCAATGTTGTCGCCTTGCGAGGTTTGCATGTCAAGGTGAAACCGGGCGAAGCTGTTGCGGTGGTTGGTCCCTCTGGATCAGGCAAATCAACACTGTTGAAATGTCTGGGTGGATTGATGAAACCCAGTGCTGGAAATGTCTCTCTTGATGGGAAAAATATGACACGATTGACCGGACAAGAATTGATTTTATTGCGTCAAAAAACAGTCTCATTTATTTTCCAAGAAGGAAATCTCTTGCCTCATCTTTCGGCGTTAGACAATGTTGCACAGCCATTGCGACATCAGAAGGTCTCACCCAAGGAAGCCAAGCGGCGCGCTCAGGAATTGTTGGATGAACTGGGCATTGGTCATCGGGCCAAGGGACTGCCTGCGACCCTTTCGGGTGGTGAACAACAGCGTGTCGCCATCGCTCGAGCACTGATTACCAATCCACGATTGATTTTGGCCGACGAACCCACCGGTGCGCTGGACCCCATCACGAGTCGAGAAGTACTCGCTCTGTTCAAGGAACTACACGAAGAGAAGGGGGTGGCTTTCCTCATTGTGACTCACAGTGCAGAAGTAGCTGCATTCTGCGATCGTAGTCTTGAGCTTCGAGATGGTCGCTTCATCGCGCAACATGGAACGGACTTTGAGGTCACAGATCTAGCTGAATCTCGTGAATTGATTGTCGATGATATCGGGACCATGGTCTTCTCACCGGACATTTTGCTCGAGATGGGTGGCGCCGGTCGCTATGAAGTTGAGGAAGTCGGTGATGGTCGACTGGTCTTGGTTTCTGCTGAAGAAAACGAATCCTTACTCGTCGGCGGGAAAACGCTGGCCACGAGTTGCCCAGCATGCAAATACGTCTACACGGATGACGAAACTCAATTGTGTCCTGAATGTGGGGCAGTCCGTCCCATGGTGTAATCAAACCGTTGGGAGTTTGAAGGCCTGCGGTTTTGCAATACCCAGATCGGTCGGAAACGCTCGTTTCTGTTCGGGTAAGACCACGGGAATGATTTCCTTACCAATCAGGGAAACCCGACTTTCGCTTCGATCCGCCAACACTTCGCGACCGACCATGGGTGCCAAGGTTTGTGAAAATTCCATGACTTCCGCATGGGTTGGCATGTCAGAAATGGTGTGATTATTCTGCGAATGACCGACGTAAACGTATCCTTTGGCTTCGATGAAATCTGGGTCTGCCATGTTATCCAGCCGCGCGTAATCTTCGTGGAATCCAAGTGAATGGTTCTTGATGAGGGTATGTCGACAAACGGTTCGAGTATCCAAGGAAGGCAACAGCTCGAGTGTTTTCTCCAACTGTTCCCAAGAATTGCTGTTGAACTTTGGCTTGCAGAGTTTGTTGAAGATTTCCTTGTTTGGCGCATCTACACTAACATACAGTTGAGTTGGCAATGTGTCCAATCTCTCAATGGTCCTCGGTAAACTACCATTGGTGACCAAGAATGTGGAGACACCATGATCATGACAAATTTCCAAGAATTCAGCAAGTCGCGAGTAAAGAGTAGGCTCTCCATTGAGACTGATGGCGACATGCTTAGGGTTTTGCGCCTCTTCCCACTTTTCGATGGATACATCCTTGTGTCCTTTGAATCCAGTCAGTAGACGACGGTGCGCTCGAACAGATTCGTAGAACAACATTTCAGGATCATCATCGATTTTTGTCATTGTCTCTGAGTGCGGCTCTCTCCAACAATAAGTACAGGCGAGATTGCAGGTGTCGACATTGGGGGCCATCTGCATGCAACCACTGCTCTGGATACCGTAGAACGTACCCTTGTAGCAATGACGATCGTTCTTGAGTTCCTCCTTGGTCCAGTGACAAACCTTGACACCGCCATGTTCGCCGACGAGGTGATATCGTTGCTTGGACAGCTTGGCCGCAATTTGCGGTTCAATCTTCGTAATTGGGCTCTGCATGTACGCAACCTCCGACAGCACATCCCGCAAAGGGGCAGTGTTGGATGGTGGCCGGACCGCTGTCGGTGATATGAACCCGCCGAAACATGTATTGAAGTGTAAAACCGTTTTCCCGCCATCATGGCAGACCGTGTATGCCTCGTCACAGGAGGCAACTCGGGTATTGGATTTGAGTTGTGCAGGGGTATGGCTACTGCAGGCTTCCATGTGGTCATGGTCAGTCGAGGAACGAAGAAGGGTCAACCCGCTTTGGAGAAATTACAGGCTGAATTTGGAGACTCAGTCGAAATGATGCTATGTGATATGAGTGATCTTGAGAACATCTCGAAGTTGTATGCTCAATATTCGGCAAAATTCGACCGCCTCGATATTCTGTTCAACAATGCTGGAGCGATGTGGGGAAAGCGGCAGTTCACTGCTCAAGGCCACGAGATGACCTTCGGTGTCAACCATTTGGGTTACTTTGAGATGACACGTCAATTCCTGCCATTGCTCAAATCTACCAAAGACAGTCGAATCATCAATACTGCATCTGTAGCCCATCGAATGGCTGATCTCCGTTTGGACAATTTAAATCACGAAAATAAATGGTACAACCAATGGAGAACCTATGGGAACTCCAAACTGTGTAATATTCTATTCACACGAGAACTGGCACGACGTCTGGAAGGGACCGACATCATCACCCATTGCTTCCATCCAGGGGTGGTCCGAACACGATTCGGTTCAGGTGCGAGTGGGGTAGTTTGGTTATTTTGGCCCATTTTCCGGATGCTCATGATCAATGCTCGACGTGGCGCGAGCACGGGTTTGCATCTAGCGCTCAGCGATGATGCGGCAACCAGTAACGGTGAATTTTGGGCTTCTAAGAAGAGGCGCAAAGGCAGTCGACATGCGCGAAATGATGACAATGCAGTCCAATTGTGGGAAAAGAGCGAGGCGATGGTCAATGTCTGAAACTGAGCAATTGAAACCAGAATCATGGCTCTGGCATTTGCTAGGT
>DAHO01000062.1 GCA_002498455.1 Euryarchaeota archaeon UBA602 | reverse complement strand
TGACTGAAGGAGAGAAACTGATGGCTGAAGCGAATGTCGCTAGAGATGGGCGGGCGCAAGAGGCTTGGGAAACTGCCGAATCACAAGACCCAGAATTGATTGAGGCGGGTGTTGAGAAACTCGGTGACCTGGTGGCAAAGGGTCATTTCTCAGACAGTGGCGAGGGGGGGAATTTTCCTGAAGCACCTAGTCGCGCTGCGCCCAATACGCCTCCACCGTCGCTGCCAATGCACGATGAGGGTCATTCTCAGGATTGAAACCCAGCAAGTTCCGAGCCTTTTCGATTGAAGCTGAAGAGTGTAATACGTCACCTTCCCTTGCAGGTTGTAGCATGGGTTCAATCAACGCAATCTCAGGATTCTTTTCAGTCAGTAAATCACGCAGAGTATAGAACAGGATTGAAATTGAAATCGAGGTGCCAGAGGCCACATTGTAAACTTGATTCACTGCGGAATCAGATTGAGTGGTCAATGCCAAAACGTTTGCAATCGCGACATCATCAACAGTCACAAAGTCTCGAGTGGCTTCACCACTGCCGTAAATGATGGGAGTTTCAGAATGCATCAGTTTGTGAATGAATACTGGGATGACTCCGGCATAGGCACCGTTGGGATCTTGTCGTGGACCATGGACATTGAAATAGCGCAATGAGATGGCCTCTATTTCTGAATTGAGAATCGCGACTTCAGCGGCCAATTTATCCTCTGCATAGGGAGATTGACAATTCGCGACGGTATCTTCAGTCACTGGCATCTGACTTGCATCCCCATAAATGGCTGCAGTACTTGAGAAAACAATGCGTTGTATTCCGACTTTCTCAGCGGCATGCAGAACATTGAGGGTGCCTTGCAGATTGATGGCTGCAGATATGTTTGGATTGGCTACCGATGCTGGAACAGAGGAGAGGGCGGCAAGGTGTGCAACATGGGTACAGCCTTGCATGGCTTCGATGATCTCCTCTAGATTTCGAATGTCACCCGAAACCAAAGTTGCACCTGAGATTTGATTGCGCCCCGTGGACATATTGTCGAAGATGATTACTTCGTGTCCCAAGTGCAGTAATTTTTCACAAACGTGTGAACCGATGAAACCGGAACCGCCTGTGACAAAAACGCGCATATGCCGCCCTACGGGCGGCGTTCTTTGATGCATTTGGTCAACCGAGGGCTTCATGAAGCAAGAGAGAAGCCGCAAAATCATGGGATGGGATGCTTCATTCGCCACCCGGGCCGATTCAGGCGATCTCAATGTCGGCATCATCGGTCTCGGTTACGTTGGGCTACCTACCGCCATTGGATTCCGTGATGCTGGATTCAATGTCTGGGGTGTGGACTTGTCCGAGCGGATTGTCAACGCCTTGCATGAAGGAAAGAATCCCCTTGGAGATCCTGACTTGGATGACATGATTCCAGCTCCAGGTTCTGACCGCTGGCACATCACACGAAGTACCGCAGAGGCGACCGCAGAATGTGATGTTCTCATTGTGACTGTTCCAACTCCTGTCTCTCCGGACCTCAAGCCGGATTTGTCCTATGTCGAAAGTGCAGGGCGTGCCGTGTTTGAGGCTTCAGGCAACGGAAATCGCAAAGTGGTCATTCTCGAAAGTACCGTTTATCCGGGCGTGACCGCAAGTACATGGTTGCCCATTCTTGATGAATTGGGCTTGGAAGAAGGCAAGGACGTCGAAGTCGCGTACTGTCCTGAGCGGTTCAACCCTGGAGACCCAAACCACGGGGTTCGACAAGTGGCTCGCGTCATCGGGTGCTCAAACCCTGAAGTCGGAGAAAGCCTTGTCCACCTCTACCGGCGATTGACCTCAGAAGATGTTCGATATGTGGGGAAGGTCGAAGTTGCGGAGGCAACCAAGGTGATTGAAAATGTTCAGCGTGACATCAACATTGCACTGGTCAATGAGTTGGCACAAATTTTCCCCGAATTGGATTTGGACGTGGAAGATGTATTGTCTTCAGCGGCCACCAAGTGGAACTTTCACCGATACACCCCTGGCATTGGGGTCGGTGGACACTGCATCCCGGTTGATCCATACTACATGATGCAACGAGCGCAAGAGGTTGGCGTACCTGCTGAACTGATAACCGCGGCTCGTGCTGTCAATCGAATGATGCCCAAACATGTCTCAGGTGTTCTTCGAGATTTGTTGTATCAATCCGGCGTTGCTGCAGGCGAAGGTCGCGTACTGTTCCTCGGCTGGTCCTACAAAGCCGGTGTCGGTGATGCTCGCGAAACCCCTGCTGAACCTTTGTCAGAGAATCTGAAAGATGCTGGAGTTTCGATTTCAGCTTGGGATCCTTATCTTGCTGCTAGCGATATTCCTGAGGGAATTGAAGTCATCGAAGATCTCTCGAATGCCAGTGGATTTGACATGGTGGTTCTTGCAACCGCACACAAGGAATGCGTTGAGATTGATTGGTCCGCATTGCTCGAACGAATGCGCACACCAATTCTGTATGATGGTCGTCGTGTACTCGACTTGGATGCCATGCAGGCCATGGGTTGGAAAGCCAATGCAGTAGGATCACCGATGCATTATTGATAATAGAAAATTGAGGGATATATATGAAGGCGATTCTAGTGGCTGGAGGGCACGGTTCACGGCTATTTCCATTTACACGATATACACACAAAACCTTGCTACCATTATACAAAAGACCCGTCATCGATTATGCTCTGGGGACTATTCGTAGAGCGGGAATTACTGATATTACCATTATTGGGAACCGATTCATCGGACAAATCGCTCAACACGTAGGAACCGGGCTCCCCGGCGAAACCATCCACTATGTGATTGAAGAAGAGCCCTTGGGGGTACATCATGCTCTCAATCTCGCAAGGCCACATGTTGAAGGAAGTCGTGTTCTACTATACTTCTCAGATAATATCACGACCATTGAATTGACCGAGGCTGTTCAGCAATTCCGTGATGCGGACGAGGCTCCTGGGTGTGGACTAGTTGGCCGCGAAGTAGACGACCCTGAACGATTCGGAGTCGCTGTTTTTGATGATAATGGGGTTCTGATTGATATTGTTGAGAAACCCTCTGAGCCGCCTTCCTCTTTTGCAATCGGTGGCATTTACCTCCTTGATGAAACATTCTGGGACCGGCTCGATTCTGTTGTAACTGAAATGGGGCATGGTATGTCAATCTCAGATGTCAATCGAACATATGTGTACGATGGGAAGGCTGCAATCATTGAATCTGAGAATTCTTTGTGGATTGATTGTGGAACACCCGATGCTCTGTTCGAAGCCTCAGTCCTTGCTGAGGCTGGGAAATTGTCACCGGAGCCATGTAACTACAGAGATGGTGACGCCCAGCTTTAATCATTTTACAACACAAGTGGTGATCGCATGGATGAAGAAGACATCGATGCAGTGTCTCCAAACCAATTGTTTCTGTCGATTATGATCGGTGCCGTGACCATTCTTATGATTTCATCTTCTGCTGGGCCCGCAATTGTCAAGCCTTTGTTGTTGGATGGGAGTTTAATCAGCGATGGGCGGTATGCATTCGTCTTCGATGCGCACGAGAGTATTGGGGATGATGGAGTTGTGAGTGTTGTTGGAATTGGATCTTCTGTAACACAATATGCGATGAATGGAGAATGCATGCAAAATGAATCAGTAGTTGAAGATGCGAGATTTTACAATTTGGGAATGTCTGGGGGAAGGGCTTATTCAGAAATGATTCAGATTCCTGCTTTGATTAATGCAAAACCCGATGTCGTAATGTTAGAAATCGGGCCAAACAGTCTTTGGGGCTGGAATGGTGAGGGGTGGCCTTCATTGGGGGAATATCATGAATTTAGATTCCAATTACTTTCTATGACTATGGGCTCAGATGACATGGGGGGTTGGTATGATATTTTGGAGTCAAATGACCGAAAATACATCGACACTGCATCCGTTGAAGTTTTAGATTCGTGGAGTGAATATTCACGCGATGCCATTGAAGAATATCTTCGAAGAGAGATAGATGATGTGTCGAATTCACTGGACTTGGGGAACAGCAAGTATGTGCCACCTGTTGGAACTGATGAGTGGGACCAATATTTGAGTAAACCAAACTGGTTGGATAGTAAATTTGATTCTAAAAGTCCTGAAGAAATTCGAGAACACTTGGATGATGTAATGCCTGCCAAATCCCAACAAGGGGTCTACAATCCACATCCAAATGGTACTCAAAATCACAGAGCACTAGATTACATCATCCATGAATTACTCAACGCCTCGATTGAGGTCGTTTTGATCGGTGTACCACATCATCCTTGGGTCAATGGATATCTTGAATCCGGTCAATTGGATGGGATGAATCAGACTTACGAATTCTATTCACAACTTGAAGGTGTGACTCCCCTGCAAATGTATTGGGAAGAATGGCCGAGTGATGCATTCAGAGATAGAAATCATCTTGATGCAGAGGGGCGGCAAATTTTCTGTAAACGTGTAACTCCAATTATTGATGCTGTAATCAATGGTGAAAATCCTGATGATGTTGTAATCGACCCAAGTGTCTATGACCTCACCCAAGAAGAATTCATTGAAGTTTGTACAGGTTCGAATCAGCTGTTCGAAGAAACAAATGGAACCGTTTGGATTCAAGCGGAAGACTACTCTCACTGTGAGTTTGGACTGTGGAGCGCGGCGAATACTGAATGGGTTATCGTGACTGAAAAATCTGATTTTGAAGGGACTGGGTATGTCGCTGCATTACCTGATGAGAAAGTTAAGGTAGGCGATACAACAGATGGTGCACGTATTGGATTCAACATCAGTTTTCAATCCTCAGGGACATTTCATCTATGGGCAAGAATGTCCGGTCCGAATGGTTCCAGTGATTCGATACATGTTGGACTGAACGGATTACCAGTCACATTTGGTGCTAGTGGGTTGGGAATCTGGGACCCCAGTGTCGGCGACGAATGGTCGTGGAAAGATACCATGGGATCTAGAATCACAATTGATGTTCCAACCCCAGGAACACATCAATTCTACATTTGGATGCGGGAAGATGGTGTCCGAGTCGACTCATTTATTTTGACAACGGATGCAGAATTTTCTCCTATTAGTGGATAGAGGTGAATGGTTTGGATTTCGTAACCTCAGAATATTACATCTGGTTTCTACCGATTGTATTCCTTCTGACATTCACTATAGGGCAACGGCAAAGACGAAGGCAAATTGGTATTTTGATGGTCAGTTCGTATGTGTTCTTCTGGATGGCATCTGGATGGCACATGATTCTATTGTTGACATCGACGCTAGTTGATTGGACTGCTGGCAAAAAAATCCACCTCTCAGAAGACAAAGTGATTCGAAAAAGATGGTTGATTGGTTCCTTAACGATTAATCTCGGATTGTTGGCGATTTTCAAGTATCTCGATTTCTTGATTGAATCATGGAATTGGGCTTCACTTCGTATCTCAGGTGCTCCAGAAATCGATACTTTTGGGCTGTTGTTGCCAGTAGGAATATCATTCTACACATTCCAAACAATGTCGTATACGATTGATATCTATCGTGGGAAAAACAAACCTTACGACGATCTACTAGCCTTTTCGTGTTATGCCGCATTTTTCCCACAACTTGTTGCTGGTCCGATTGTTCGTGCTGAGCACTTCCGAAGTGAAGTTGAGAGCACACTGAAACCCAACCCAACCCAATTTCGTCTTGGATTGACACTCATCGCCTATGGTTTGGCCAAGAAATTGGTCATCGCTGACAATGTTGCAATACATGTGAATGAGATTTTCGTTGAAGGGGCTGCCTTAGACAATATTGGGCTCGTATGGTGGGGTGCCCTGGCCTTTGGAATTCAGATTTACTGTGATTTCTCTGCATACACTGACATCGCGATTGGCTCTGCTCTTTTCTTTGGAATTCGTCTGCCGGAAAACTTCGATTCGCCTTATGTCGCAACATCACCCCAAGATTTCTGGAGGAGGTGGCACATTTCTCTCTCCACGTGGCTTCGCGATTACCTGTATATCCCCCTAGGTGGAAGTAGAAATGGACCCCGTGTGATGTTCTTCGCCTTGATGATGACCATGCTTCTAGGTGGATTGTGGCACGGTGCATCCTGGAACTTTGTTCTCTGGGGCTTGCTACATGGATTGCTTCTCATTGGACATCGAGGGATTATCAAACTGAGTATAATCAAATCGTGTTTTGACAAAGCCCCTAAGTTTTCAGCACTAATTGGATGGATTATCACTCAATACTTTGTGTTCATGACATGGCTTGTGTTCAGGGTAGAAGAAACATCGATTCTAATCCCATCACTCAAGACTTTCATTGGGATCGATGCACGTTGGGATACAGCCGAAATGTACGAGTCGTTGCCAGAAATCAAGTTCTTGACGTTAGGATTGGCGATTTTATTCTTCATGGGGCATTTCCTCAGTTGGAAATTAGGCGGTTTCAAGCATTGGATTGCAAAACAAAATTCCCTAGTTTGGGGAGTCACTATTGGGCTATTATTGTCGCTCGCATTCTTGTTGAGGCCAGCCGAGACTGTCGACTTCATTTACTTCAGATTCTGAGGTCTTCAACTACGGTCAGAAAGCGCTCTTTTTGATGGCTCATGTCACATGATAATTCAACGGTTTTACCACCGAGTATTGAGATTGTATCGACGAGATTTTTGATGTCACCCCACTTTACTGATTTACCCAGAGATTCTTGTTCACAAATCTTCGCAACTGGAGCGTCTTGATTTACGATGCTAGGGCGACCAAAAGCTGCGGCTTCAAACATCTTACTAGGAATTGCCCCAGCTAGAATATTTTCTCTAAGGGGGTACATTGCAAACATGATTGAAATTTCACTCATCAATCTTGGTAAATCTTCATGAGTGAATTGGCCGCTGATTTCAATATCAAGATCCGGGTATTTTGAAACCAAATTTTGCACTCTGCTCTGAGATACACCGTCTCCTCGTAGTATGAACTTGGGTCGCTCATTCTCTTTGATTGACTGCATTGCTTCAAACAGCATTTCAAATGAATTCACATCTCGAATCTTTCCAAAATATCCAATCGTTAATTTCGAGGGCATAGGTAAAATTTCTTGTTTCGCAATTCGATTTTCTATAGGTGATGATTGGATTCCATTGCTGAGAAGCCATTCAGAAAAAAATGGTGATGAGGTGATTACAGAATCGGCATATTTTGCTCGCTTCAACATTGATTTCTTCATCCGTCCTGAAATGATTTTACGTATGAAGGAATTAGGTCGATCTCTAAGCACCCAAGTGTGGTGTAAGTCGTGCATATCGAAAAGTGTTCTTTTTGCATCGATGGTTGTCAATAAGGGTAGAGTATCTGCATCGTGGCAGTGCAATAAGTCTACTTTTGTGACTGATTTTTTGACTGAATCGAGGAAATGCTGGATGCCCCTCCAAGTCGACCAGGTGCCTCCGTATGGAGTCAAACCCACTCGGTGACGAATGATTTCAATTCCACCAATTTCAGACGAAGACGGCAAGTTTTCAAGTCGATCAAATGCATGAATCTCGACATCATGACCATAATCAGAGAGCCATTGTGCTTCTCGGATAACTCTCGGGTCTGGGTTACAGCCGTTTGTTACGACTGATACTATGCGAGCCACGAATCCGCGAAGTGGTCATCTGTATCAAGCCCAATGCCGAAGATTGGCCGATGGAGTCAAGAATGGAGGATTGTTGCGATATGCGTGAATGAAGATAATCCACTAATTGAACCGAATCCCTCGGCTTCAATTTTCAGTGGCCCAAACCGATTTTTTTCAACGATGTACAACGATGCATATCTTATCCGAAACCTCGCGAATCGAGATATCAAAAGTAGGTATAGCCGGGCATTAATCGGATTCGGATGGACTTTCCTTGAACCTTTGTTACTATCAATCGTTTACTACGCTCTGTTTACGATTATTGCTGGTAGGCCTGAACCACTGTATGCATTACATGTCATTACCGGTGTGATTATTTGGGGGCACTTTGGAAAAAGTCTGCAAGCCAGTGTCGCAAGTTTGACCAAAGGAAAAAACCTCATCAAACAGGTATATTTTCCTCGAGAAATATTGGCAATATCGCCAGTTATTGCTCAATTTTGGATTTCATGTACCTCTTTGTTGGCAGTTATTCCGATTATGATTTATCTTAATGTCAAACCCACGGTTCAGTTATTGTGGATGGTTCCTTTGGGCATGCTATTGTCAACAATTTTGGCAATAGGCGTAGGAATGTTGGTTGCTCCACTAAATGCAATTTCTCAGGATGTTCAACATCTTTTCAGATTTATAGTCCGAGCAGGATTCTTCGTATCACCTGTAATGTGGACCTATGAAATGGCCGCAGAAAGAGCGAGTGGTCCTTGGCTAGATTTGATAATGCTCAATCCTATGGTTGTTCCAATCACTTTGGTGCGGAAGGGTTTGGATGGTTCAGAACTAATTATCGCAACCAATCAAATTGGTTATTCGTTCGGGTTTGCCTTTGTGACTCTCTTTGTTGGCGTATCGATTTTCAAGTATTTTGAAGCAAAGGTGGTGAAATACCTATGAGTAATGCAATTGAAGTCAATGATGTTGTGTTACACTTCCCGAAAGAACGGGGGCTACTATCTGGTATTCTGTCGTTGGGGGGAATAGGAAGGGACTCCACCAGTAAGCGATACACTGCATTGGATGGCCTATCATTAGATGTCCAGCAAGGGGAGGTTCTGGGAATAATCGGGCGAAATGGCTCAGGGAAAAGTACCCTCTTGCGTGTCATTGCCGGAATCTATCAGCCCGATGAAGGCAGAGTTAGAGTGCGGGGGAGAACATCTCTATTGGCTGGTGTTCGTGTCGGTCTGAATGAACACTTGACTGGGCGAGAGAATGTACATCTGTATGGTAGTATACTCGGGCATACACAAGAAACAATGGATTCGATGATGGGAGATATCATCGATTTTAGCGAAATTGGGGAGTTCTTTGATCAGCCACTACGTACATACTCAAGTGGAATGAGGGCACGCTTAGGGATTGCAATCGCAAGTGCGGTAGAGCCGGAAATTTTACTCATTGACGAAGTATTGGGTGTTGGAGATCCACAATTCAGAGAAAAGAGTAAACAACGTATTCTGTCTCTGGTAAAATCGACCAGTACTGTGGTCCTAGTAAGCCATTCATTTGGATTAATGCGTGAGATTTGTGACCGAGTAGCTTTCATCCATGAGGGTAAAGTACACTGCGTAGGTGACCCGACCGAAAGTATCCGTACATACTACGAGTTAACGGGTAAGGAATGATTTTTACTTACGATTAACCATTTCTTTTGCGAGGGTTACGGCACCACTTTCAATGTCGCTGGTAATTGTCCTTTTTGAATACGCAAATAGTTCATCTATTGCTGGAGGAATCGTATGTTCGTCTCTAGTCTCCAAAACTATGCCCCAACCTTCGTCAACTGCGACTTTGCAACGCGCTAATTGATCATCCATCCCTGTAAACAAATTTGGGTAAAATAATGTCGGTAAACCATATCGCCGAACTTCATGGAATGAATTGTAACCACCTGCCTGTATTGAATAGTCAAACGCATTGTAATACAATGAGTTGGGGAAGTCTCTGAGAATGTGGACTCTGGGTAAATCGAAATCAAATCTTTCGCCGAGCATAGATTCGCCTAGAACCACATGGACTTCGTCTCTCTTGGTCAGCGCGTCGACTGTTATCCTTACCTCACTATTGATATCGTTGATTTCCCCTGCCCCAATTTGAACATAGACAACGATAGCATTCTGTGGAAGTTCAAGCCTCCTTCGAGCCTGGCTACGAGACATTTGTTCACTTGGTTCAATCAAGGTTATTGGTTTACACGTGATACTCATAACTTCATGCTCAACTTCATTTTCCTTCAACGGAACACTGTCTTCAGGATGAATAATCAAATCAAAGTGCGATATACTATCTACAGGAATTGACTTGCCTCTTCGAAAAGTACCCCTCCTCATCCAAACCTTATCTAGTTCAGGTCTAGCTTTGATTGCACGTAGCATACCCCTGTAAGGAAATGCTCCATCGAAGATGAATTGCTTGGGCCGGTGTGCTTCAAAGCAAATCGAAAGTTCTTCTTCAAGCAGGCCATTCCATTCGAGTGTAGACATTTCATCAAAATATGGAGATCCCGAGATATGGTGCGCCGCAATACCATATGGCTTGAGTAAATGAAGTGTGGGCATTGTCGTGAAAAATATAATTTCAAGAGTAGGGTCTTCTTTTTTCATGTACTTGGAAAGTGCTAGCATTCTGGTAAAATGGCCAAAGCCTACACCATTTGTCGGGAAGACTACCACACAATTTCTTTCTGATAAGGTCGGATCTTGAGTGACCCGTTCTAGTGCTGCTGGGGATGGTGGCTTCTTACCCAACATTTCAAGACCGACCATGACCATATTCCATGGCAATGTTACCAAGAGTAGCGGTGCCATCCAAGGTCTCCTCATTGCATCTGTAATTAGTGAACCCAAGCGCAATGATGGTGATGTGCGAATTCGGTGAAGTTCACGCTCTAGTCGTTGTATCTTCGCCTCACGACTAACCATCTAAACATCACCCAGTATTCCGTAATGTAATGTAGTATTCAATCTTCCACACCTTCCATGCCTCTCCAAAATGTTGCCAAATATTGGTCAGCCCAAATGGACAAATCTGACACATCCTCCGGTAATGGAGTGAACTTTGAAAATACAGGGCCCTTCTCACCGGCCCTCATATCAATTCGCATAAATGAATTCAGCTTTTTTCCGATCTGTTGAACTTTATTTACCATCTCGACGAAGCAATTGGGGAAGAACAACGGGTCGCTGGGCACGGGATTAGATTTCGAGATTTTCCTTTGAAATTGCCTCAAATCCGATGAGAAGTAATGGTGTATTTCTCCAGATTTCGCCTCATCTGTACGATAAGATATGCTATGAATAAGGGCTATTTCATCACCGAAGCAATAGAATCTCCATTCAACTGGGATTTTCTCATTTTCATCAAACGGGTCGGGTCGTGGTAATTCCTCAATGACCCATTTCTCAGGATACGAATTTGATGAATTACTGCGCTTTACAAATTTCTCAATCCTAGACTTGGTCCATTCGCTATCATCAAAAATATCAATGCCATTTTCTACAAAAATTTGGGAACTGTCGCTACTATTGATGTCTCGAATTAACAATCTTCTTGGTAATTGATCTAGTTCAGGAATCGTGGAAACATCTCCACCCCCCCATACAACTTTCTGTGTCTTCAAACCTTGCTGTTTAGCCCAGAGCAATCCTGCTGAGTGTTCTGCGAGCTGACCTTGCCAAGGAGCTGTTGTTCTGCCTGAGGTCCACCTCTCAGAGCGCGCCATGATTTGTTGCGAAAACAATTGCATGGCTGGGTGCCAGTGGGTTTCTCCAGCAGTCATCTCCTCGGGTATGATATATGGGCGAACCCTTAGTGGATGTTCAACGAAGGGAGGTTCACCGCCGAATCGAATTTTTTTATGCCATGATTTGAATGATGAGTGATGTTCAAGCCTAGGACCCGTAATTGAACGCCATGAAATCTGAAAACGGCCTCCTCCTGTCAGAGAGGAACTGTGATTCAGCATGAACATTGAAGGTATTTTTTCATGTAATACAGAATCATCGCCAAATGTCGCCTTTATTCGCTCTATGAATTCTGTATCCGCCCCGACGCGCATTGAGTCAAAAAATCCTACTTTTTCAAAGACACTGCGTTTAGCCAGTAGCGAGATGCATGCTAAACGAATAGCACCTACACCTTTGTAGAAAATATCACCAAACTCATTGATCCTGAAATAAGAATGACATGATGCTCGGTAATCTTCTCCATGTATTGATTGTAATTGGCGTTCTATTCTCTGTGGGTGTGTCCAATCATCACTGTCCATGAATGCAATATACTTGCCACTAGCGATAGCTATTGCAGCGTTCTTCGCACAGTAGGTACCACCATTTTTGTCAACCTGTATCGCCTTCAGTCTGGGTTCCTCGGACGCTCTTTTCAAGAGGTATTCAAATGAATCGTCCTGAGAGCAATCGTCTACTGCAATCAACTCGATATTTTGATGAGTTTGTGCTAATATTGAATCAATCGCGACGTCGAGATATTCGTCTCTCCCATAAACCGTCATAATTACGGTGACTAGTGGCTGTGGTTCTTGAGAGGATTTGGGGGCGTCGCATCGTATATTCTCCACTGAAATATTTTGATCGGGAGCCACACTGTATATTGGTGCGAGGTCATGACGATTCAGCATCCGATTGATTCTATCTATGTGTTTGCCAGTATCCATTTTCCAAAGTGCTTGTGCCGCAGTCAGGTCAACCTCATCATCATCTGGATGTAATTCGGTCGCACGTGCAATAAGTTCTCCAACTTGGCTAAAGTTACCCAACCGAAGTTCTGCATGTATCAAATGACATAGTGCCCTCCGATCATATGGTTGGAATGTAAGGATTGCTCTACAATGGTGGTTGACAAGTGCCCAATCTTCAAATTCATGAAATGCAATGTCAATCATTACCCTGTGTGCTTCGATGAAGTCAGGTAATGAATTCAAAGTATCACCTATTGCGAGTTGGATTCGTTCAACGTCTCCAATCTTGACTAACGCGCGAAGACGGAAGCGATTGGCTACCTTCTGTGCCGGTTTATCATCTATGATATTTTGTGAAAATATTACAACTTCTTCCATAGAGCCTATATCCCACGCTAAACGCATCGCAGCGAACATTACACCATGGTTGGAATTGCCATCGAGGGCTTCGCGAGCGATCTGAATTGCGCCATCATTATCGCCTAATGCCCTCTTAGTTTTGATTAGAGTTTTGGTATATTCAGGAACGTTTTGAGGAAGCGTTGATAATATCTTGTCAGCTATTTCTGGTGAGTCTTGGTCTAGAAGAATATTCACTAATTTCATCTTCCATGCGTCAGTTAATTGCAAGTCGTCTAGTGAAGATGTGACTTTCTGGATTCTACCTGCTGCTGCTTCTAATTGAGATAGTTGTAATTGTATTCGTATAATCTCTAAATCAACCTGAGGAGAATCAATACCTGATTCAGATAGTTCGATCCAGAATTTATCGGCTTCCTGCTTGTCAAGTTCTTTAGCGATGGCTCGTTGTAGAAGCTCCCAACCCACCTCAGAAATTGTTTGATTGTAAATCATTTGTCTTAGAGTTTCAATGCATCTGTTGATTCTATTTACGTTAAATAAACAGCGCGATAATCTGATCTGGTAATCTGGAAGGTCGGGCCCAGGAATACACAAATCGTCAAGCAGGGGAATCGCCTCAATATGACGATGCGTGTTCATCAATAATCTAGAATATACGTCTAATGCCCACTCATTATCCGGTTCTGATTGTAGCATTTTTTGCAAGAATGGTTCTGCCAAATCGTATTGCTTTGCATTGTAATATTTGCGTGCTTCTCTAAGATTTTCACGCTGTACTGCATTGGCTTTTGGAAGCGACTTTTGGCTTTGCCAAAACCTCCATCTTACCATCGACTTACGCGAATGTCATTTGACCTATGAATTATGGTGTCAGTATAAGCAATATCTGACTAATGTAGAATGAATCTATTTTCTCCAATAGCGAAAAAAGATGTGTAAATATGATAGGTGTTTTTGAGGAGATGTTAGTCGCATGGCCATGAAGGTTGGGATTATTGGGGCTGGAATCGTTGGCGGCGCCATCGAACATTGGTTTGCTGATGCCCATGAATTATTCATCCACGACCCGGTACGAGGG
>DAHO01000043.1:22772-36538 GCA_002498455.1 Euryarchaeota archaeon UBA602 | reverse complement strand
CTCCTCTCGGTCGACATTCTACGGACTGCTGTTGAAGATACAGTTTGAGCCCAATACTCTAAATCTCCATGAGTGACGTTCAAGGAGGTCCTCTAGCTCGCCAAAGCATGGCGAGTGACGACCCCTTCTCGGCCTTAGACACGTTTGACCTGTCTAATGGCGAACTCGGTCGGTTTGCCAACCTCCATGCCTTGGAAGCGGCTGGGCTTTGCAACTTGGCCAAATTGCCCTGCACCATCCGAGTTCTATTGGAAGCCGCCTTACGCAAATGTGACGGCTTCCTCGTGACCAAAGAAGACGTTGAGAGAATCGCCGCATGGTCACCTACTCAAACCCCAGCTGAGATTCCATTCATGCCCTCTCGTGTTATCCTGCAAGATTTCACTGGCGTTCCAGCCGTGGTTGATATTGCAGCCCTTCGTGATGCGATGGTCTCATTGGGTGGGGACCCACAAAAGGTCAATCCACAAGTTCCGGTTGATTTGGTCATTGACCATTCGGTTCAGGTAGATGTTTCCGGATTATTCTCAGACGCTCGAGAACGTAATTTGGAGATTGAGTATGAACGAAATATGGAACGTTATCAATTTCTAAAGTGGGGTCAACAAAGTCTAGACAACTTCCGAGCTGTTCCTCCCGGAAGAGGCATTGTTCATCAGGTCAATCTTGAATGGATTGCCAGCGTTGCACGTGATGAAAATGGTGTTTGGATGCCCGATTCTTTGGTCGGTACAGACAGCCATACCACCATGATCAATGGATTGGGAGTGTTGGGCTGGGGTGTCGGTGGAATCGAAGCCGAAGCCGTGATGCTTGGGCAACCAATCTACATGCTGTTGCCCGAAGTCGTCGGTTTCGAGCTGACCGGCAGTTTACGGCCCGGCGTCACTGCGACAGATATGACCTTGAGAATTGTCGAGATGCTCCGTGCACATGGCGTGGTGGGTAAATTTGTTGAATTCCATGGTTCCGGAATGTCTGCATTGACGCTACCTGATCGTGCCACAATCGCCAATATGGCCCCCGAATATGGGGCCACCTGTGGATTCTTCCCCGTCGATGAGACCACCCTTGATTACATGCGTTTGTCAGGGCGAGATTTGGACCATGTTGACAATGTCAAACGCTACCTCAGTGCTCAGGGAATGTTTCACACTGAAGATTCAACGACGCCAGAATTCACCTCCAACTTGACCCTCGATTTGAATGACGTTGAACCGGCGATGGCGGGCCCAAAACGTCCTCAGGACCGTGTTGATTTGTCGGCGATGAAATCACATTGGGTGCAAACCCTCAATGCCCCCATTGGTCATTCGGGACATGGCATTGATGCTGAAGAGAATGGCCGTACAGTTGAGGTCACGGGTTCCGACGGTTCAATCTATCAATTGAAGCACGGCGACATCGTAATTTCAGCCATTACATCGTGCACGAATACATCCAATCCATCCGTCATGTTGGGGGCGGGAATTTTGGCCCGGAATGCAGTGCAGAAAGGGCTCAAAGTCGCCCCATGGAACAAACCCAGTTTGGCACCCGGGAGTCGAGTTGTCACTGAATACTATGATGCGGCCGGGCTGACCGAACATCTCAATCAATTGGGTTTCCACAACGTCGGATATGGATGTACGACTTGTATCGGAAATTCGGGGCCGCTTGAACCTGAAATTGAAGCGGGGATTGATGAAGGAAACTTGATCGTTGGTTCTGTCATTTCTGGCAATCGAAATTTCGAAGGTAGAGTCCATCAAAAAGTCAAGGCCAACTACTTGGCGAGTCCACCCTTGGTGGTCGCTTACGCCATCGCAGGCACTTTGAATATTGATTTTGACAGCGACCCAATCGGTCTTGACACCGACGGCCATCCTGTCATGTTGGCAGACATCTGGCCCACAGATACAGAAATTCGAGAAGTGATGGCTCGGGCCATCACACCTGAGATGTTCAATGAGCGGTATGCAACCGTCATGAGTGAGCCTCGATGGGATTCGATTCCAAGTACACCCAGTGACCTCTATCCCTGGGCTCCTGAGAGTACCTACGTTCGCCTACCTTCATTCTTCGAGGGCATTCAACCGGAACCCGAACCGATTTCCTCGATTGAAGGTGCCCACGTCTTGCTCAAATTGGGAGATTCTGTGACCACGGACCACATTAGCCCAGCAGGTGCATTCCCTCACTCGGGTCCAGCGGGACAATATTTGGTTGGAAACGGTGTTTCACCCCGTGATTTCAACTCTTTCGGAAGCCGTCGTGGTAACCATGAGGTCATGATGCGAGGTACCTTTGCCAATGTTCGGATTCGCAATCAAATTGCGCCCGATACAGAGGGTGGATTCACGACACACTTCCCCACAGGTGTGGTTGAATCGGTCTATGATGCCTCGATGAAATATCAAGCCAATGGCATTCCGTTGGTCGTACTTGCTGGAGAGCAGTATGGGACTGGAAGCAGTCGTGATTGGGCAGCCAAAGGCACTCTATTGCTTGGGGTGAAGGCTGTGATTGCAACCTCATTTGAGCGCATTCATCGCTCAAATCTGGTCGGCATGGGGGTTTTGCCACTGACCTTCCCCGAAGGAGAGAATGCAGATACGCTTGGACTTGATGGCACGGAAAAATTTGACATCCCTGCATCTGCCGATTTGGTTCCGCTGAGCAAAATCACGGTTACAGCAACACATCCTGATGGCCATGTGACGACCTTCGAGGCGACTGTACGATTGGATACACCTGTAGAGGTGGAGTATTATCGACACGGTGGCATCTTGCAAACGGTTTTGCGAAATTTAGCACAGTCTTAAATTCGCAATCCGAGGGTCCGCTCAGCCGTGTGGTTCAAAGACCGTTGAGAATCAAAGGGCTCTAATGTCCACTCTGAAGGGTCCAGTACGTTTCCGATTCCGACAACCTGATTCGGATGTTGACGTCATGATTCAAGGCGATGCAGGGTGGGTCCAAGCTCTGCGTGAAGATCTAGGATTGAGCGATGTTGGTTGGATTCAGCCTATGGCTACCACAGGTCATTCAGTGCAAGTCTCTCAATCCGGTGAAGAAATAGTCGAGGATGGAGAAATGACCGATGAGGATTCACCGGTGATTTTGCAATCGGACACGATTTCATCCTTACCGGGGCCTCCACCAGATCCAAGCCGAATCCCTGTAGTTCGTCGAGTGATTGGTGACATGGATTTGGATGCAGAGATGGAAAAACTCGGTATTGGACACCCTCGTTCGCCGACCGCCGAAGAATTATCTGATTTAATCTCAGAAATGGATGAACCTGAACCCATCATGTCCCAGGTATCCACAGACCCAATCGCTGAAGCTTGGCTGCAACGGTTGATGCGGGTTGCGGTTCGAAAGTTCGGAGTTACGGCTCTGCCTCTCGAGGTTATCGACAGTGCAGCCTGTGAACAACTTGAACGCTCAGGCATGGAACTTGAACTCTGGTTAGAGGGCATGTGGAGGCTCGGGAAACTAGTGAAAGTTCACGGTGGTGGGAGCTATGGATATGGCCCCAGTCCTCGCTGGTTAGAGGCCGATTAATCTCTCCTAGAACATCCATTTTTGGCCCTTAGATTCCAGACCTTCGAATTTCTCGCCTAAATGATGCACTGCAAGCCATATCTAGTGCGCAAGTCACGCGCACGCGAGGGCAACAATTGAATAGAGTCGTCAGTACCGAACACCTGAGTGGTCAACATGTATACTCATGACAAGAATTTGAACAGTGCCCGCGTTCGGGGAGTTTCATTGGTTGTATTGATGCTGGCATCGTATTTCGTTGCGATGGTTCCTGCTGTCAGTGCAAGCCACGTTGAAACATATTCCGTCCAGCGAAATCCAGTCGATATCGCCTCCGGTGATTTGGACTGTGATGGAGATGCCGATATTGTAACAGCCAGCGAAATGGGGATGCTAATTTCCGTCCTCTACAACGACGACGGAGATTTCTCTGATCGAGAAGATCTCTGGGTTTCAGCGAACTCATCTCGACGTGCGTTTTGGTTCGATTTGGCGGATGCAAACGATGTAGAAATCGGTGATATTGACGGCGATGGAGCCAATGATTTGATTTTCTTCCGCCAGAACGTTTGGGTCGCAAGTTCAACCACACCACCTCTAGGAAACATGACCGTCCTTTGGGGCGATTGCAACGAGAGAGTTGAGCAGTGGACACGATCCGCTCCAATTTCCGTTTCGCCACGGTTGTATGGAATGGAAGTCACTGACATCAACGATGACGGCAATGACGACATCGTCGGTCTTTTCTTGGATGAATCCATTACCAACATGGAAGTCATGGTCATGCGTGGACCAAACCCCACTCAGCAGACCAGTCAATCGACCACTCAAATTCCATTGACACACGGCTTCTTTTACGACATGGCCATTGGAAACTGGGGTGAAACCGTCACTGGCGGCGGTATCCCTGGTGGACAAGGTGATTGTGAAGATCAAGATATTTGGTTGATGACTGCTCCACCGTACAACGGCCCACAGACCGGATTCAGTGCAGGAAATTGGGACAACGTCACTGTCCTAGAATACAACTGTGTGACCAATCAATACGAGAACCCAACCGGTGGGACCAACCAGAACACTCACAAGTTTGCCTTGAATGAAAACTCTGATGCAAACGGTATGGATATCGCAGACACCGACAATGACGGTGTCATCGATATGGTTGCGATTGGCCAAGGTTGGGAACAGAACGTATCCTATGCTACTCGTAGCAGTGTAGGTGGCCAGTGGTCCACCAACAACTATGCTGGAATCGGAGATTTCGTCGCAGCCGATGTCACGATTGATGACATCAACGGAGACGGAAAGATGGACTTCTTGGTCCCAACCATGTTGACGGTTTCAACGGTCAACAGTGCCGGTGCAGGTCAGCAACAACAACTGACTACTGACAACTTGGTGGACATCAACACCGTCAACATCATTCTCAATGATGGAAGTGGCAACTATCTGTCACCACAGACTTTCGACGTCGGTCGACGACCAACAATGGTCATTGCTGACCAATTCAGTGGTGGAGCCAATAGCGCTCTAGATTTGGCAGTCGGTCAGCGAGACTATGCCTTCACTTACGGCAATGGTGCCATGTGGATTGATTCAAAGGGCTGGGCAGGTTCTCTAGACACTCTCTCAATCGTTGAACTTGATTCAGAAGATGTTGGAATTGGCGGAGTAACCGTCTCTCCAGCTGCTTATGATTACGAAGATCGCGAGATGAAGATTGGTGCAGGTACACGAAACGTTAACGTCACCGTTCGCAATACTGGTCTCCAGTCGATTTCGGGTTCAGTTGACGTTGATGTCTCTGTCAAGGAAGTCGTAGGTGGTACTGATACAGTGGTTTATGCAAACGATTTCGACACAGCTCCAACCGGCAGTTGTTCCGGCTGTAACATGGTTGCAGTCTCGTACTCAGGCGAAGTCACTGGCTCGTACTGGCACGTTGAAGACGGCAACAACAACACTGGCAACGGCGATCCGAATGAGGCCGATACCAACCCGACAGATTACATGTGGGCTGGAGCAATTGTCACCAACGCTTCGGGTGATGGCGATGAAGAATCTGGTTACATGTCATGGTGGGATGAAGGTCTCATCATCCAGGATGTCGACCTGTCTGGTGCCGACTCGGCTTCGATGGATCTTGACATGATGTGCATGGTTCAGTTTAGCATGATCTACTTTTCATCGACCGGTATTGCCAACCGAATTATCTACGATGATTCTTGCAACATCGATGTTTACAGTGAGTCCAGTGGATGGACTACCGTTGACTACACAGGTGGATACGACTATGATCGATACGTTCACTTGGCCAACGGTTACTATCCAGAATTCACGGTTTCTAACTCGGCATACTGTTGTTTTGTCAACCCATGGGACCGCTTAGCAGGTGAGTCGGGCATTGACTTGACACCATGGGCTGGTGAAGAAATTGACATTCGCTTCCGATTCCGCTCCGGACACTCCGGCAGTGTCGGAAACGACAACGCTTCCTACAACACCGAATGGGACGGATTCGCGATTGACAACATTACCATCAACAAGACCGTCACACAATTCGGTAGCAACGTGCAGAATGTGAACCAGCAACTTTCACTCACCTCACTCGCACCTGGTGATGAGCAAGTCGTGACCCTGCAGGCGAACTTCGTCAACGGAACGACCTACATCATCGAGAGCGAACTGACGAGCACTTCCGGATTCCAGAATGGTGATGACACCAACGATGACAGTCGATGGAGAACTACAGTCAAGAATTTGTTTGACCCTTCAGTCGAAGAAATCACCTCCTTTGAGAAGAATGCATTGTATGCGTCGGGTACGTATCCAATCGATGTGATGGTCAAGAATGTTGGAAATACCGTTGTCGATTTCGACACGGTAGCCACCATTTATTCCGCAACACCAAACGATCTCCTCGTTGAGAATTTCGAAGGGACCTCGGGTTATTCGTTCGGTGACGATGGAGATTCCTTTGGAGTCGTAATCGATGATACGGACTCCACCATCAACAACGCAATTGTTCCCAACAACCGACCAGTCTTCGGTTCAAGCGCATACTGGTTTGGACACCCCGATGATGGATATGGGGATGACTGGGATGAGAAGATGACTCTCCAAACAATCGATTTGACACAAAACACTGCAGACTTCGTTTACCTCAACTTCGATTATTTCGCTGAGACGGATTATCTGACAGATTCTGAGGGCGATATTCTCGCTGTTCAGGATTATGGTATCCTTGAAGTCGAATGGCGAAAGGGTGGAGACGTTTACAACGGAACCATCATCGGCAACTGGAACGATTACAACGAAAACGGTGTACAATACAACGATACTTGTGAGGACATAGATGATGATGGAGTCTATGACGAAACAGAATACATCGGCGATCTAGGCTGGAACGTATTCTTCGATTCGGAAGGCATTACCAAGGGTGTCACGCTGGACTTGACTCACATCTTCCTGCGCAACACGACCTCGTTGGACAGTCGAGACTGGGATTACAACTGTACTGACCTATCCGGTACGGAAGTCACGGTCTCGTTCCGCTTCCAGTCGAACGGTGATGGTGTCAACGGAAATAGTGGACTCGCTGGACTCGGTATCGACAACGTCAGTGTCCGCGAATATGTGTTCACCTACGTTACAGAGTATTCGTCCTCGGTCTCAGGTCTTGATTCTCAGGAAACTCAAGAAGTCAATGTGGGTAACCACGACTTCTCACAGGGTATTTTCAGAATCGACGCCATGACTCACTATGACAACCAAACTCAAGGAACGGCATGGTACAACCACAAAGAAGTCAATTTGGCGAACAACGTCAGTCGATTGATTTTCGAAGTGGCGAGTGTTGATGTCCAACTCTTGCGCCCCGATGTCCTGTCATGTGTAACTGAGAACTCGGTGGGCTGTGTCTATCCAAGTGATTCTGTGGAAAACCATGCTTTCTCTATGGATCTGATCAACGGTGTACTCGATGGTGATTACAATATCAAACTGACCGTCACAGATACCAGCACAGGCTCGGTTGTCTATGATTCCACCAGTGATGAAGGCCAGATGTCTTTGGTTGCACACGAACGCAGTACCGCAACCTGGGCTTCAGTCGAGCCTGCAGGTGGAGGTGGATGGAATGATGGTACAGAATACCACTTCCGCTTCCACGCTGAATTGGTAGATGATGGTACAAATTCAGGCAACACTTGGGATTTCAACATCACCATGGTTGAAGACGTCGATGTGGCCATCCTGACTGGGCACAACGATCAGCAGAGATTGACCAACGTGATAGAGGACCTCGATGCGATGGGCTTGACCTACACTCAATTCTCATCTGCAGACTGGGGACGATACATCACTGCGACTTGGATGAACCATTACAGCAAGATTCTGCTACCATGGCAAGTGGCCCCATTCTACGAAACCTACTACGAAGAGTTGGCAGCCGGTGGTAGCGCTGGTATCTCGCCGATGGATGTCATTGTCAACCGCATGAACGCTGGAGCGACCCTACAAATCCACCTTGGGCCTTACAATGCGGAATACGAACAACCCAATGTCATGCCATACGACATGAACGTGGTTAACCGCGATTCCAATCCTGTCACTCACACAGACACCATGGTGATGGATTGGCACCACCCAATGATGATGGATGTCAACCCGGTTGCATTCATCTCTTTCAATGGTGGAAACCATGTTGCTAAGTCTACACTGATTACAACTCAGCCTGACAGCGATAACATTCCGCAGATTTGCAATGGTCCAATTTCTGCACCGATGGGTACCTTCCACAGCCTGATTAACGATGCATCCGATCCGACAGCATCACTGTTGGCCACGTGTGCAGTTGGAAGCGGTGGAATGATTATCACAACCATTGACGTTGAAAACTCACAGGTCTCGGATGACTATGGTACGGTTGGCAAACCACTGCTATCCAATCTGTTGTCCCACCATGTCGGCCAGTACCCGCTAAACTTCGGTCCAGCCGGTGATGGGTTTGATATGACCATCAATGGTGATCCAATGACTTGGGACAGCCAACTTGGACAGTACGAGACATTGTACATGAAGAGCGATGCAGAACTTGAATTTGGATTTACTTCAGATGAAACCAATCTGGATGCTGATTGGGAGTTGCGTCCAGTCGAAGGAACCACGGCGACCAATTGGGATGGTAATCCACTACAGGACGGAGAAAGCGATCACAGAGAAGAAGACTCACACACTGCACAATTCTGTGTACTTGACGCTCAGAGTTCGACCCTGTGCAAGCAGGAAGCTCGATGGGTCGTGACCTTGTTCCTACACACGCCTGCTGGCCACACAAGAATCGCTAGCATCATGCTAGAGACCAATGATGCGCTTGCAGACGAGTTCTCTCCACTGCCAGAGTTCACCATCATCGACCGTCTTGAATATCGAGGACAGATTGATTCCCATGGAATCAAGGAGTCGGGAGGTAAGGATTGGGACATCAACCTCATTCGATTGGGTCCAACCGGTGATTTGACCGTTCACTTCGATGCTTCGAACTCCTCGGACGGAGATGCAACCGATGGTACGAACGGAATCAAGACCTACATCTGGAAGGTATTCCTAGATACCGCATGGGACAACCCAGGTGGTGCACCACAGAGTGGTAAGACAACCGAGATTTCAAGCTCAGTCAGTCACACCTTTACCCACCGATTCCAGAACATTACGGTAGATCCAAACACTGGATTCGAAGGTTCACTGATTCGAATTGAGTTGACAGTCGTCGACCAAGCAGACAAGCCAAGCACCTATGACGACCGCTACAAGATGTACTTCGTCGTGGTCGGTGAAGGCTACGGTGACGACGAACCTGTGGTTGATTTCACCAACCCTGCGCCTGGAAGTTCACAGACAGATGACACACTATACGTGAATGGTAGCATTACATCGGGTTCAGAAAATGGCGACGTGATGATTGAGGTTGCATTGGATGAAGCGACACTTGACCTACTTCCATCACAGAAGTTCCCGAAGAAGACGGCTGGTGAATACGACAGCACTGTCAGCCTCGCTGATGGTGCCGCATTCAGTTTGTCTCTCGATATTGCGGACCTGTATGACGAAAACGGTTCCACTCAGACCATTTGGATCAAGATTACTGAAGGTGACGGTTCACGCTGGACGATTTACAAATCCATCGACGTGAATCTAGTTCCAAGAGAGGTTGTATCCGAAAACAACGGTGATGATCCAGATCCCGAGACCTCTGGTGGAGATGATGGTGGCATGAGTTCAGTCGTTCTCATCGCAGGTATCGGTGCCTTTGTTCTGGTCATTGTCATCCTACTGACGATGGTCTTGGTTCGTGGCCGAGGAGGCGACTCCACCGTCGCTGATGCTGGTGCATTCGGTGGTGAGGTTGCTCAGATGGATCCAGTCGAAGCCTACGTACAACAACTGGTTGCTCAGGGATACCCAGAGGAAACCGCGAGGGCTTATGCTCAGCAGTACTACGCTCAAGCATCTCAACAACAGAGATGACGAGCTGACAACGGAGACGTCGAGGGGGTTTCACCCCCTCGGCGAACCTCTGAGAGTCCGGACGCGGGTTAATGAACTAGAAACTGGCGCCATTGAACATGGACTCAGGTGATGGTTGGAAGGTCGCAGATATCTCGCTCGCAGAAGAGGGAGCCCGACGCGTTGATTGGGCCCGTTCACGCATGCCGGTATTGGCAAAACTTCGTGACGAAGCCATCCAAACTCAACCTCTAGCGGGGATGACGGTAGCTGGATGCCTTCATGTGACCAAAGAGACAGCGGTATTGATTGAAACTCTGAAGGCAGCAGGTGCTGAGGTTTCATGGTCAGGATGCAATCCACTTTCCACCCAAGATGATGTCGCTGCATGGCTGGCTCAAGAGGGATACTCTATCTACGCCTGGCACGGACAAAGTGTCGAAGAGTTCTACTGGTGCATCGATCGAACCATTGAGGCCAATCCAACGCTGACTTTGGACGATGGTGCCGATTTAATCGTTCGAATTCATGGCGAAATGTCTGACTATGCTGTCGGAGTGATCGGTGGAACAGAAGAAACCACAACCGGTGTTCATCGTTTGCGAGCAATGGGAGAGGCTGGACAACTCCGTTACCCGGTCATTGCAGTCAATGATGCGGTGACAAAATGGGATTTTGACAATGTCTATGGTACGGGTCAATCTACAATTGATGGAATTGTACGTGCAACTTCGGTTTTGATTGCTGGCAAGACCTTCGTCATTGCAGGGTACGGTCACTGTGGTCGAGGATTGGCCATGAGGGCTCGTGGAATGGGTGCAAATGTCATCATCACCGAAATTGACCCACTTCCAGCACTACGCGCTGTGATGGATGGATTCCGTGTCATGCGAATGGATGATGCAGCCAAAGAAGGCGATATTTTCTGTACTGCGACCGGAATGAAAGACGTGATTGTCGGCCGTCATTTCTCCGATATGAAGGATGGAGCCATAGTTTGCAATACGGGTCACTATGATTGTGAAATTAACATTGAAGATTTGGAAACACAATCTACCGGTGTTCGAACCATTCGTGCTGACAATGAAGAATTCACCATGAAGGATGGTCGACAAATCTTCTTGCTTGCTCGAGGCCGATTGGTAAATCTCGCAGCTGCCGAGGGGCACCCTTCAGAGGTGATGGACATGAGTTTCGCCAATCAGTACCTTGCTCTCTGTCGTCTTGCCGCAGAAGGCAAAGACATGGCCCCTGTGGTCCATGACATCACTACGGAGCAAGATCAACAACTTGCGATGAAGAAATTGAATACCCTCGGGTTCGAAATCGATACGTTGTCTGAAGAACAAATTGCGTATCACTCAGACTACACGGCTGGAACGTAAATCGAACATCTCGTGCCCTTTTTAGCCGCTTAGTGGAGCAGTTGAGGACCATGAGGCCATTGGCTTGTGCCAATCGCGCAACTGGTCTGTCTCTAATCGAAGTTGTAAGCCCTGACCTTCTTCAAACTGTAATTCAGTGAATTCAAAGTCAACCACCAATTCGTTGCTTCTGAACGTCCCATCAAACATCACATCTTCTCCAACCACACTACCACTGTCGGTTCGCTGTAAGATAACGCGTAAGTGACACTCCTGTAATGGATTTCGAAGTGAGCAAGATTCACTACTTCCATCATGTTCAACTTGGACATATCCTTGAAATGTCATCGTGCCTGTGAGAGCAAGCAGATCAATCACAGTATCTTTTGCAGTAGGAGCACATTCGCATTCCATATTGTCCACTTCAGCAGTTGCTTCTAGATGAACAGTCACGACGATCTCACTTATCTCGATGACATCAGAGGATAACAGTGATGCCATAACGATGTATACTCCAGGTGATTCATATTGGTGCGATACAATTGCCCCTGAAGCCATGTTTCCATCTCCAAAATCCCAAGTGACCAAACCGTCATTTCCCGTGGATGTGAAAACGAATTCATGTAGGATAAGAGTGATTTCTTTCTCCTCGTTATTGTCACCTTCATCAATCTCAACAAGTGAGTAGTAATTACTCCCTTCCTCAAAATCAACATTTGCTGCAAACTGAGGATTTTTATCTGTCAGTCCGATAAAATCGACTCCACCCAAAACAGCAACAGAAAGTACCGTAGTGGTCAGTAATGCAATGATTGTGACTGCAGCAAGGTGTCGCATGAAAGTGGATTCTTTCTACTGCTTATGAAGTCCTGTTTGCTAAGCAAGAAAACTCTGATCATCTCATAGATTTCGATATACGCCCTAACAGGGAAAACAGATTACTCTTCTTCACCGGGCGTTGAGATATCAAAAGTCGTCCAATATGGCATTTTCATTTCCCATCTCTTGGTTATCTTCTCATCATTCTCAACGATTTTTTCCATGCGCTGTCTGAAAGCGACGGGGTAATCCTTGTTGATGACAATCCTGTACAACTTTGAGTCGCGAATCTTTTCCGGTATGCACACCTTGCCTGATGTTGCTTCAACCTCAATCGCTCGCCACAAGTCAAGTACTGGACGATTGCGCTTGTCGGTGATGGTGATTGAGATACGACGGACCCACAAAATCGAGGCGTAAACCAGTAGGAAGGCAGCACACATTCCCCAGGTACTCTTTGGCATGAACATCTGCAAGGCCAACGCTTCCCAAATGACCAGTGGCCCCGCGAGCATGAAGAACGTAAATTTCTCCGAACCTGGTTTCAAATTACGCATACCATCGATGTCTTTCCAAGTAGAATGATCAGGGTTTTGAGGTTTGAAAACATCAATTTTTTCCATTTCGTAATACCGTCGAATGGTCTGATTCATCCGTTCGACGCGAAATAATTGCTCACGTGGCATTTCATCCATCCCTTGGGCTACCACGACTTCCAAACGCTCGCTTGCCTCGGCATAGAATCCCATTCGAATCAACAAAGCGGCTTGCTCAATCACGGGAGTCGTATCGGTTGGGAACTCTGCACGGAAGTCTTCCCACCACTGCAACACCTCTTCAGAGAGTCCCAAATGTTGGGTTGCAAGGATGGCGCCACGGAACCAAGCACCTCGATGGGTGGGGTCCAGTGCGACAATTTTCTTGGCCAGTGTCCAACCTTTAGCAGCCTCAGCCAAGGTTGGATCGATTCGATAAGACCCATCTCGGCGTCTTTCAGGCAATCCCAACTCAAGCAATGCCCACAGGGCTTGCACACACTCAGGGTCCTGCTCAACCACTTCAGTGGCCTTGATGAGTGCAGCCGCTCGATTACCCCCAGTGATGTATTCTTCCAGCTCATCGAGCATTTCTGGAATTACATTCGCTAACCCTTCCGCTATGGCTGGGTCCGGGCTCATAACTCGGTCTCGTCCGAGCCGTCAAATGAATACTCCGCGTGAGATTTCAGCGTCGTCGATTTCCGCCCTTGCCTTTTGGGCCCCACCCACCGGGGCCTCGTGAGTCTCGTCGCTTTGGCTTGCGTTCATTGCTGCCCTTGTATTCTCGTCGTGGTGGTCGGTCATTACTCGGTCGTTGTTCGCGATTATCCGAGCGTCCACGGTCTCGGTCATCTCGGCGCTGTCCTCCATCTCTGCGGCCACCACCACGGTTGTCCCGGCGTTGTCCACCGCCTCGGTACCCTCCGCTGCCTCCACGTCGGTCTCCACCACGATTATCTCGACGATCTCCGCCACCTCGGAATCCACCACCGCCTCTTCGGTCGCCACC
>DAHO01000043.1:0-22406 GCA_002498455.1 Euryarchaeota archaeon UBA602 | reverse complement strand
GTCGCCACCCCGATGGTCTCGGCGCTGTCCACCACCTCTTCGGTCGCCACCACGATGATCTCGGCGCTGTCCACCACCTCTTCGGTCACCACCCCGATGATCACGACGTGGACGACTGTTGCCTCCCGCATCGCCCTTGGGTGCATCGCAGCGATTGCAATTCTCTCTCCAAGCGAAGTTATGATTTCGACATTTAGGACAGATCCAGTCACCATCTTTGACGTGGGATTTTTCTCGGTCATCCCTCCGCCCTCTACGATCATCTCGTCGGTCCTTTGGGGGGGCGACTTCCAATGGTTGACCGATTAACAATTCGACTTCGACATCGCGAAATGGGGTGACGTGGACCACTGCAGCAGAAACCTCACCAATGACAGAATCGACCTTGCCGACCCACTTTCCACCGGGCAATTGCATGACTTGGCCCAACTTCGGGGCGTCCCCTGTAAAGGGTGCTAACATGCCACCTTCGTGACTCATTTCCCGAATGTGGGCTTCAAAGGCCATGCTTCCACCGATTCAAGGCGGTGGCGGACTACCTATCAAGGCTCCCTCATTCTTGATGCCGGCGCCCTAGACCTGCAAGTGCAATTGCACCTAGCGCGGCAAACATTCCGAATCCAGGGAGTCCACCGCCTTCTTCGCTTCCAGAATCGACGATTGGGCCTGGCGTATCGGGCTCATCTCCACCCGGCGTGGCACCCGCTTCATGTGTTGTTGTAGAGCACTGGCCCCAGTTGTCACATGCGGTGAGGACGATTGAATTCGCTTCAGCACCAGGGATACCGGGTCCAGTCGCCATCCATTGGTTTCCACTGACTTGAATGGTGCCCCATGCATTTCCATTGTCGGTCGCGGTGATGGTGACAGGGTCTCCATCGGGGTCATTGAATTGCCCTGTGAGTTCGTAGTTTTCTCCAATCCATTCGCCCATGGCGACGGTCAAACTTGGAGCCACAGATTGCTTCGAAGTACCCAAGTCGAAAGTATGGCCGAAATCAGCCATTCCTGAACCTGTGGCCGAAATTCGAACCATGAATGGGCCAGGTGACATTGCTGAAAGGTCGACATCGACGGTAGTCTCTCCGTTCAAACTCACCGAGTTGCTGCTGGTTTGAGCATCATCTTGCATCAAGGTCACTACTGCAGTCATGCTGGGCATGCCGGCTGTAGGGGTAATCACGACGCTAGTAGAGCTACTACTTGCTGTGGCTGTGGCACGTAGAGGGACTTGTAGCGTGTAACTTCGGACATCGGTCGTCTGTCCTGCAGAATCGATTGCATGGCATGTGATGGTCGTACTGTCTTGTCCAGCGGGTGCATCAGCCGACAAACCATCGGCATCACTGCTCATCGACCATCCTTCGGCCCCATCACATGAAATGAGGGGTGAGCCTTGATCATCAGTGGCCCAAGCGGCCATTTGCGATGTTGAAAGGAAGTGAGCCACACCATCATCGGCAATGGGCATGATTTCACCATCAGCAGGCGCAGAAGCCGTCCAGACGGGTGGGTCATCCTGTTCAGGAGGTTCAGTGGTCATGTCGAAGAACATGTCTTGTCCTGTTGGCCAATCTTCCATGTCGTATTCGACGTGGGTGTCGACGCGTAGCCTGGTTTCACCGGCAATACTGACCAAACGACTTTCTTGGGTGATGGTACCATCTGATGTGCATGTACCGATTGTTGGAGCAGTTCCTTGGTTGTCATTGTTCGCTTGATCAATTAAACGGCCATCGCATTCCTCAAACATCCCGACACGCAAGCCTTCCTGAGCAGGATATGTCAGGATTAAATCGGCCTTGGTCATGTTTGAAGTGTTCATCGCGACAGTGAAGTCAGATCCAGCATAATCGCCTCCAATGGTCATGCCTTCGAACACAAAGGTTCCATTTAGCCAGATGACCATTCGACATTCATCGGCTAAATCCACGGTCGTATCACAATTGCGACCCGGTGAGATTGGTACGACTGGGATTTCGAAGCAATCATTGTTCGGAGAGGATGCACAATCCCTTGCATCTTCATGATTGAATGGCATCAGGTTGTATTCTTCAAGTGTCATTGGTTTTTCTTCGGTATTGATCCATGTGGCGTTGTACCAGTTCACACCATCGCCTCCGCGATGCGCGGGACCATTTCGGAACCCGACACGTGGGTTGGTTTGTTCAACACAGTCTGCAGCAATGTTCTCAATCGCATTGTACTCATCTGTCGACAACCAGCCGTTATCTCCACCCGGCAATCCCTCGAACAGGTTCTCTAGGTCGGTTCTTGCTTGATCAGCCAAGGTTCCGTTGACCCAAGCAACAGCACTCACTTCGGCAGACTCCCAATCATCATTGATGGTCACATCGAAAATTGCATGTGAATAATTGAACATGTCTTCAAAAGTCAATCCTTCACAAGCGGCTTCAACGGAATTTTGTCGGGCCGTGGTTTCGGACGATTCAATATTTTCTGCAACTTCGGTCGGCAATTGGACAATACTGGCCAGCATCATTGCGGTAAACAAAACAGCCCAAAGGCTACACTTGGTTGTAGTTCGCATGCATTGTTGGGTGACTTGACACTTGAATATGCTTTCCCGCCAAATACCAAGTGTATTTACGAACACCGTAGGTGTTCAATTTACTGGGAATCAAGCCATGGGATGACGTAATCGCTAGCATAAGGGTCGCTTTCAAAGGGTAAAAAATCGGACATCAAATCGATGGGTTTGATGATGGTAAGTAATCGAACTTCACCGCCCCACATTCCCATGGCTACCGTCACCATCTCTGCAATT
Organism: Euryarchaeota archaeon UBA602; assembly: GCA_002498455.1. GTDB lineage: Archaea > Thermoplasmatota > Poseidoniia > Poseidoniales > Thalassarchaeaceae > MGIIb-P. The sequence goes on along the minus strand of DAHO01000043.1, from coordinate 19,618 downwards.
TTGATGCCATCGACCTCAATTTGCTTGAGGGTATAAGGCAAGGTTTCCCCATCATAATCGTGGGTCAATCCCGTTGCTGTTGTTTCAAGTGAGAACCACTCGGAGCGAAACCCGATTCCGTCTAGTTGCTCAATGGCTTGTTTCAATCGTTGTTCATCCGTACCGGAACTCTCGAGATACCAGAGCACCGTGGGGGCCGAACCGACAGCTGAGAGTGTTCCTGGTAAGCGGGCATGGTTCACAACTACGATGGTTGATCCATCCATCCAAATGTGCTGCTCAGAGGCCGGCCAAGGGGGAGCCTCATCATTTTCGGTCAACAGTGGTGTTCCCCACTCCGCTGCTCCAATCGGTTGTGATACACCTCCGAAACCGGATAGTAGGATTCCAAAGACGACGGCGACTACGAGACCACTCCTGGCCTGCCAACGTTGAGACCACATCGCTCGAGACTCCTCGGATGCAATGGTTCGAATCCCTAAACCGACGGCGCCTGCTGGAATGGCTACAATCCAGCCAAGTGGAACGATAATGATAGCCAACCCACAGGCCACAATACCAAGGTTGAACGGGTCGGCTCGAAAGAAGTCAGAGAGGTGTACATGTGGGAATTTCCATTTCCATTCAATGGCAATTGTACTCAACAAACACAGTAGGGGGAGTAGCCAAGCGGTGAGCGTACCTCCGACCTCCATACACTTCGGTACCCTTCGGCCCCATTGAATCATGTGGCGATTTGGGAGGATTGGGCCTCATTTCGCATCAACTCCTTGAAGGGCGAGGCACACGGCAGGGTGAGGCCTATGCTCAACTTGGTAAATGCGACCTTTCGCTACCCTGTGCGCACACCTCGCCTGTTTCGTCCTTGTTCGACACGCCCAGGTTCAGGGATTCGAGGGATCAACCTTCGACTACTTTCGGGTAAAATTCTTGGATTGGTAGGGCCCAACGGTGCAGGTAAATCGACACTGTTGCATGTGATTGCAGGCTTGCTCCCGCTTGAGGGGGGAAGCATCACTTTCGATCATTCTCCATCCATCGAAGCAAGACGTGCCAATATCGGCTACATGCCCGAGCGTGTCACATGGTCGGGACCTGGAACGGCAAAGCAGGCCATTGAGCGATTGTGTATGATGCGTAAAACCCCCGTCTCCGAAGGTCACACTTTGCTTGATTTAGTTGGTCTAACATCGCGTGTAGATGATGATTTGTCGACTTTTTCACAAGGGATGAAACAGCGTTTGAGTTTGGCTACGGCATTGCTCGGTGACCCGGAGATATTGCTGCTCGATGAGCCGTTGAATGGATTGGACCCCGTCGCTCAAAGCGCTTTTCGCACACTGTTGAGTCAATTAGCAGAACGCGGAATTTGTGTGGTCATAAGCAGCCACACACTCTCCGATTTGGAACGTCTCGCACATGAATTTGTGCTTATGCATCAAGGCCGGATTGTCGCTGAAGGACCCTTGTCCGAAATCGAGCGGGATCTTGGGCTTAAGGCAACACTCGACATTGCTGGATTGGGTCCCGCTCCGACCCAGTTTGGTGACGACATTGAGGTTGAGGAAATCGACAAGCAAGAAGGCGAAGATTGGGCCTATCGATTGCATTTGCAACAAGGGGAATGGACCTCTGACCGACGAAGTGAGCTTGGACCAGACATGACCTTTACTCGATTACAAGATGTCCCTGCGGGCTTGGAAACTGTCATTTCAGCGGCAACCGGGATTGACATTGAGGACGCGGGTTTCGCCATCCTTTCTGAGGTGAGTGTGGATGATTGAGCGCCTCCAAACCATTTGGGGCGTGGGCATTCAAGATGCCAAGCGACACATGCGAAGTCAACGAATGCTGATTTTGTCACCTTTGATTATCCTCACCATATCAATGGCATGTTGGGGGTTTGCAGATGCACGAATCGTACCTGCCGGGTTGCCAACCAATACACCTTCAGAAGTCCTGTTTTACTCCAGTTTACCCATTGTTTTCTTCTGTACTTTGAGTGTGGTCCTCATTGGGTTTGATGCCATCAGTCGTCGCCGATTAACCGGTGAGTTGGCCATTGATCTTTCGCAACCAATGCCGCGTTCGGATTATGCGATTTCGCAATTGCTGGGTGTGTGGATTGCTGCCATGTCTCCAACTACGGTAGCAATTGTGATTGGCATATTTTTGATTCAACAACAGATGGGCGATTGGCCGAGTGCTGGCGATATGGTGATGTTTGTCGCTTCGACTGGTTTGTTGTTGTGGTGGTACACCTGCTTGCAGTTGTTGGCCTCATCCATGGCACGTGACATTGGGTCTTCCGTAACATTAGGAGTAGGAACTTGGTTGTTCTTCGTTTTCCTATGGTTGATCCCGACTCTCATTGTGGCTCAAACCATGGGCGTTGATATCACCGACCCCAATTCTGTAGGCTTTGATCGAATTCAAGAAAAAGTCGACTTATTCAGTCCGAATGGAGTCTATCAATTGATGATGGAAACTCGCCTTTCCGGAGAGAGCCAGCCCAACCTCTCAAACGGCTCAATTTGGGCTGCTGCATCTCTATGGTTTCTGATTCCAACAAATCTCTTCATCCGGAGAATCAAGACACTGCGGGCCTGATTTCGTTTACACCCAGAAAGTTTGAGGTTGGCACGAAAAGAGTTTAGGGTGCCCTAAATATTATATTCGTAGGGCTAACGCGCAGCCATTAACAGTCCACACTGGGCTTAGGACAAGTGAGAAAATGAATAATGGAAAAATGAAGGGAATGACTCTAGCATTGCTAATGATGATGGCCGCCTTTGCAGGCTGTCTCGGTGGCGATGATGCTACTGATGACGCCGGTGATGATGTATCTGGAATGGATGCATCAGACGCAGGTTACACCTATGCATCAGATGTCGATAACCATCGAAGTTTGATGAAGGATCTTTGCGACATGAAGGCCGCAGCCAGCTCTGATGGTGGCTACGACTTTGCAACTGCAAAGGACATCTACATGAACGGAAAGAACGCTGAGAAGAGCGACGGTACTTTCCGCACACTTCACGGATTTGCATCCGCTGAAGGTAAGAAGCACCCATACGATGCATACTACGACATGACCGGGTCTGTTGACGCACACATCATGGCAGCAATGGACGGCACCGGTGACTTCGCAGGTACATCTGACACCGTTCGATACCAAGGAATTGCAAAGTTGACTGTCAACTTGGGTATGGTAGCATACACGATCCACGAGTTGAACTCCGCAATTGCCAAGGCGGATGCCGGAAACATCGACAATGACACAGGTGCACCACACAACTGGGACGAAGGCTGGGCCTTCTTCCATGGACCGGATGAAGACTACGGCTGCTCTCCTGCCAAGGTTATGGAAAAGCGCGCTGGTGACTTCGCAACTACCAATGCTGACGGAGTAGCCAACACATTTGCTGCAACAGAGGCCGCTATGGTTGCTGGACTCGCAGCCCTACAGGCTGGAGATGCAACAGGTTACAATGCAGCTGCAGACACTGTGGTCAAGAACCTCGTAATCACATACTCGCAGGCAGTACTCAAGTACACCTACAAGATGGACAGCAACACAACTGCTGAGAAGTATCAGGCTGAAGGATATGCTTTCTGGAAGGCCATCGAGGCCCTTGTCGCTGATCACACCGATGCATGCTACAACAACCAAACCCACGTGATGGCTTGGATTGGTGCAGGTAATGCTTCGAACTGTGATGCCTTCATCTGGACACAACACAATGGTCAGGGTGACTACATGTGCTACAACACTGATCTCCACATCGTCTACCAAGTTGCAACAAACGAGACACAGTGCGATGGATTTGCTTCAATGTATCCAAACAGTGGAATGCCTGGTTACTACGCTGACTACGGTGCTGGTGAAATGAACAAGATTCTAGATCTAACCGATGCGAGTCAACTCGGTGCATCTTACGATGTAGGTCCGTGGTTGTCTGGTGCATGGGCGCACTATGGAATCACTTCCGCTGACATTGGAACCCTACAGTAAGTCCTCCGAAGAAGTGGAAAATCGCGGGGTGATCGGCCAGAGATTGAAGCCTCCTCTGGCCGGTCACTCCCTACAACTTTCAAGATACATGTCAGAGTCCCGCAATGTTTACTCAAAGACGCCATTTCGGTAAGTTAAGGTGTACTCAATGCGATTATCTCTGTTCTTGGCAATACTGTTCCTAAGTTCAGTTGCCATTGTTCCATTCAGTTCTGCTGATGAAAGCACTGAGACAACATACACCTTGAGTGGAGTCGTATATACTGCGGAAGGGAATATCGCAAATAGTACATCGATCAAAGTTGATTCTCTACCATCGGTCTGGACAGACGGGAATGGTGCATACACCTTCTCAGGGATTACTCCTGGTGAGCATACCATTCGAGCCTATTTCATGAATGATGGGCATACTGTAGCTTATCGGAAGATGTTTTTGTCCGATGATATGCAATTGGATTGGTACGTTGGTCACAATTGGATTACCGCAGAGGTCTTTGATGAAAATGGCCAGGCGGTTGAAAATTCTCCGATGACCACTGTCAAACTGGTTGATACGGGGGAGAGTAATTCTCTTGTTGATGGGAGAACTGAGTTCGGCCCTTACGTCACTGGTGACTATTACACCATGCGCGCCTACTACGGCGACATTGATCACTCTACACAATACGTGCATTTCAAATTGGAACGCGGCTCAGCGTCTTACCCCGATTTGAATGATTTTGATTTTCACCATGGCATGAACAGTGTTTATGGATTCATCACTGACGGTTATGGGTCTCCGGTCTCAGGAGCAACAGTCAGCACGGATAGCAACAGTGTGGTTACCAATACAGATGGATTTTATCTTCTACAAAATCTTGCTGTGGGTAGCACACATAACCTATCATTCCATGTTGAAGGTGTTCAAATCCTAGATCCTGTCACAACATCAATTCAAACAGGCGAGAATTGGTTAAATCAATCCTCAACTGTGGATGTAGAGTTCCCGCATAATGTGAGTTTTGTTACTCAAATGCAAACAATCACGATGTCCCCAATCACAATCCAATGGGAGGGGGGAGCTTACACCGACTACTATGAGTTGTATGTGGGGGAAGTTCATGAAGACAATCTGGCCTATCGAGGATTTTCGGAATCGTTTACTTACACACCTACCGAAGCGGGTACAATTGAATTCAATATTGTCGCCAACAATACCAATGGTTCCAACGAAAATGCTCCACCTCTGCTAATTATCGTTCTCCCCAATTCATCCGGTGATGAACTGTGGTCAGCGGGAATGAGTTGGGATTATTCTGTCTTACACACTCCTGAATACCATCAGAACAAGACCTACACTGTTGTCGGCATGGAAACGGTCACCGATGCATTTGGTCGAGACACAGAAACCTTCCTTCTCCGAGTATCTGATGAGGATTATGAGGAAGGTGAGAAAGCCTACAGATGGGTCGATGTAAACAACTTATTGAACGTCAAAACCTACTGGGTCGATGCCCCTTCATCTTCATCATATTACCAAGAAGGTCAATTGGGGTGGAAATTCACCAACAATGGACAAGAAGTGAATTTACTATCTGGCGATGAACCGACTTCACTTCACTTCAACCGTACGAACATCATTGGTGTCCCTGGTCACCCTAATGGGTACGATGACACGACGAATTCTATTACAATTCAACACGACGTGGAACTCACTGTTGCCGCTGGTACTTTTATGACAACTTACATCTCGATTGTTGACAATAATGACGACATAAAATCATGGGAACTATGGTACAACGCTACGGTACGAAATTATGTCAAAATCATCGATCGACTACCCGGTTCACATTCTGATTCGGTCGAGCTTGAGTTGACAGGATACAACCTTCCGACAACACCTCAATTCACAACAGAAGAAGGAAACATCTCGGTGAATGACTACAGCATCGAATGGGGTATTTTTGAGGGAGCGACCTCATATCAATTACTGGAAAATGGGGAAATCATTTACGAGGGTACCTCGACTTCATTTGATATCGAAGATCAAACTGATGGGCAATACTTGTATCAATTGAATGCTGTAATGGACCTTGGATTTATTCTGCCGGGTGATCAGTTTGAATTGAAAGTTTTATTCATCCAAGAACCACCTACTGTAATTACTACCACTCAGTCTATTGAAGAAGGGCAATCGATGGAATTGTCTTGGGGACCCATAGAAAATGTGGCCTGGTATTCTGTTACCTCGCAAGATTTAGATGGCGTGACTACAGAAATTTACAACGGTACTGATAATCAGGTGGTTCTAGACGGACTTGAACCAGGACAGAATCGTATACGTGTTCAGGTTGGACTAATCGATGGTAAAGTCTCTGAGAAATCACCTTCAATATTCATTACAGTAGAAGATGAATCTGTATCATCCGAAGCCTCTTCTTCATTCATAGCTCTAATGATCTTCTTATTGGGTCTGATGACGCTTTTCGTAATGATCTCTGCTAACTGGGGGCGGGATTGATGAAAGGCAGAGAATTGGCGATTTTCCAAGTCATGCTGATTGTCATTGGTTCAATAGGTATTTGGCAATATACCATGCAAGACGATTCTGAAAATGAAAACGGATCACTGGTAGTAACTGATTCAAATGGAGTCGAGCATAGATTTGATGAATCCCCATCTCGAGTTGCAATTACCAATACTTATGCTGCCAGTGTAATGCGAATGCTGGAAGTTGATTTGGAAGTTGTCGTTGGTATTTCTGGAGATTTTTATGATGAATCATTGTGGCCAGAATTCGTCGATACACCCTTGGTTCAACAGTCAGCACACTCTGAGATTGATTTTGAATCATTACTTGACAGCCGACCAGAAATTTACATCGTATTTGCAACCAATGGAATGGTGGACACCAATGCAATCCGAGAAAAGTTGCAACCGGTCGGTATCAAAGTCGTCGCCTTAGATTTTTACAAATATGATGTTCTGAGAGATGAAATCAATGTCATTGCTGATTTGTTTGGTAAACAACAGCAAGCAAATACTCTTTTTCAAGAATTTGATGTCATCGAAAATATGGTTTCTGATCGGATTGGAGACATGAATGAATCAAACCGCCCTCAAATCGTCATGGAGCACCATGCATCACTTACTCGCGACCCGGTAGTTTTGACAGGGACCTCGCAATGGACAGACATGATTGAAAAGGCAGGAGGGACCAACGTTTTTGCAGACTTGCCGGGTCATACAACCCATGTCGATATGGAAGCAATACTGGATAAGGATCCTGACGTATTGATGTTTGATGGAATTACATTTGATATTGGTTTCAATAGCTTCGATGATGAAGGGAAATGCCGTACACACATGGATTTCGTTGCAGATCGACCTGGTTTTGATAGTGTTGCTGCAGTTCAGCATGACAGAATGATGATCATGTCTGGTGAATTTGCAGGTCCAATGATGATCCACGGTTTGCCAACCTTGGCAAAATTATTGCACCCAGATTTGTTTTCTGATGTAGACACTGAACAGTATTTGGATGACTATTTTACAACATACCATAATATCGACAGAATTGGCAAATTTGTTTGCACGTCCCATGGCGGCTGATTTCATGGATTCCTTGTCGAAGCAGCATATTGAGAAAGGAAAGCATCAGATATTTTTGGTAACTATTCTTTCAATTTCAACCATCTTATTGGCTATTTTTGCTCTAGGACAGGGCTCCTCCACCAATTTAGATATGTGGACAACGATGCGTATCATCCTTGGATTAGAATCAGGCTCGGAACTGCAATCTGATATCATTTGGCAATTGAGATTCCCTCGAATACTGATGGCCATCATCGGTGGAATCGCCTTGGCTACTGCGGGTGCATTAATGCAGGGTTGCCTCGGCAATCCATTGGTTTCACCACTAACATTAGGCGTGGCATCAGGAGCCGCACTTGGTGCCGCCTTTGCAATCGTACTCGGTTTCACGATTGTTAATCGACCTGAGCTCGGAATCGTAGCAAACGCATTCTTGTTTTCATTGGTTGTTGTTTACATTATTATCCAACTGGGTAATTTTCGATCAATCTCAGCAGAGTCATACATTTTGGTTGGAATTGCAATCACATTCATCGCGGGTGCGATCGTCTCTACAATGCAATACTTCGCAACAGATGCACAACTATCTCAACTCGCGCATTGGTCCTTTGGTAGCCTATCCCGACCGGAAATGGAAAATGTGGTATTTATCGGATTTATTGTAATCATTTTACTACCACAAGCACTGATTTGGTCATGGGATCTCAATGCACTTTCATTGGGTGGAGATGATTTTGCAATTTCCACAGGAGTAGATCCGGCGACGATTCGAAGAAATATTTTGGTGCTATCAGCACTCATGACATCGGTTGTAATCGCATTCACTGGATTGATTGGATTTGTCGGTCTAGCTGCACCCCACATGGCTCGACAGATAGTTGGGAATGATTTTCGGAAATTGATTCCTTGTTCAGCAGTCTTTGGTGCATTTCTGATGTTGTTCGCCGACACCTTGGGCCGTACACTTTTTGCCCCTATTGTAATTCCAGTCGGAATCATGCTCTCGGTAATTGGTGGTCCGTTCTTCATGTATCTACTATTGAAAGGTAGGGGGGTGAAATCTTGAACTCTATCCTACAGGCAAATGATATCTCATTCAGTTGGGGTGAAAACCACGTGCTGAAAGGCCTTGATTTGGATATAGGCGAAAATGAACTAATCTCTATTTTAGGTGTCAATGGTGCTGGTAAATCGACATTACTGAAGTGCCTGAACAGAATTTTAACACCTCAATCTGGAAAAATACAGGTTTCATCGAAGGACGTTTTCAGTCTGAGCCTTTTGGAACTGTCTAAACTAATGTCATACGTTCCACAGTCGGTCCGTTCAAGTTTTTCGATGGATGTATTCGATGTGGTTTTACTGGGTCGCCGCCCACACATCAGTTGGAGAATTAATGACAATGATCGTGACAAGGTCAGTGAAACTCTGAGAATTTTAAAGTTGGAAGATTTTGCTTTCAGAAGATTTGATCAATTATCTGGTGGTGAAAGACAGCGCGTCATTATTGCAAAAGCGGTGGCTCAAGATCCGAAAATATTCCTGCTCGACGAACCTACAAGTGACTTGGATTTGAAAAGTCAAATCGAAATCATGAAGAGTTTGAGAACATTGGTATCTGACTCTGAATCACCAAAATCTGCTTTGGTTGCAATTCACGATATCAATATCGCTGCTCGATTCTCAGACCGCATATTGCTGCTTCATGATGGCCAAATCATTTCACAGGGGACTCCAAAGGAAGTCCTGACTACCGAAAATATCGCGAAAGTCTTCGGCGTGACAAGCGAAGTCGAGATATTTTCACCTTCTGAGGCTGAAGAAACCGAAGTGTATTCTCCTTCAGTTCGAGTGATAATCAAAGATGAGATATCGGATGATGCATCTTTGTCTGAAAAATCGGTTGACAAGTTTCACCATGGCCGTTCCAAATCTACGGAGACAAAATAGGCAACAATATGGAAGTGATTTTGATGAATACTGAACATGAAAGCGAGCATTATCGTTACGATAGAACGTGGGCAGAAATCGAGGAAATGCTCGATAAAGCTGAAAGAAAAATGAACTTCCACGAGACTGAATCACACTTAGCAGATACACAAACTGATAAGGTATACCACATACGGAATTTCAAGGCCCTTCAAGGGGTAGCAAAAGCCCTTCGCTGGGTGCTCGGAGACATCAGAATTGACGACCCCTTAGATTAAGACAAAGGAAGTGAAAAAATGAGTAATAATTTGTTAATATTGTTCGGAACTGAAACAGGAAATGCAGAAGATTTAGCCTTTGATGCCGGTAAGTTGGCCTCGGATTTCGATCTGGAATCTGAAGTCAAAGGCATGGATGAGGTCAGCTTAGATGATGTCACATCCTGTGGCAAATTGATGATTGTCTGCAGCACTTGGGGAGAGGGTGATCAACCTGACAATGCCCAGGACTTGTTTGATGAAGTCTCCGAGTCGGATGATGGTTGTATGAGCGATGTTAGTTTTGCCGTTTTGGCCCTTGGAGATACAGCCTTCGAAATGTTCTGTCAATCGGGTAAAGAGTGGGACCAGATTATCGAGAAAAAAGGTGGTTCTCGAGTTTATGACAGAATCGATTGTGATACGGACTATGAGGACGAGGCAGAAGAGTGGATTGAATCTGCACTGAAGGCCCTTCAGTCATCGTAATTCAACATGGTTTGCCATGCGTATTTATTTAAAGTAAAATTACTGTGGTCATTCTATGGATGAGCCTACTGATTCGCAGGAGCCAGCCACAAAAATGGCGCATGACTTGGCCAACAAAAATGACGATCCTGCGGCTAATGTTGCTCAATGGATGGAAGATGTACATCATGGAACACTTTGCACCATCTCGACAGTTTCTGGATTGGAAGGTTTCCCCCATGGTTCGATTGTACCATTTGCCATTAGCGAAGATGGCTGTCCATACATCCTGGTTGCAGAAATTGCCGCGCATACAAAAAATCTGTTGAATTCCTCCAAGGCTTGTCTGTTTATCTCGCACCCCAATCCAAGTGGAGATCCACAATCTCACTGGAGGGCCAGCATTATCGGAAATTTCTCGCGAATCGTTTCTCCATCCAGAGAAAGTGAATTGAGCGAACAAAATTTGTCAAAAAGTATCAGGGTTAGCGAAGAAGAGCAAGAACACATGCTCATTCGATATTGTCAAAGGGTACCCAGTGCCGAGAGTTACCTGAAAACACACAACTTTTTCTTTTGGAAAATGAATACCATTGAAAAAGTAAGGTACATTGCAGGATTTGGAAAAATTTGTTGGATTGATGGACAGGAATTGATCAAAGCCGTATCAGACCCTGACCTTGGTGGAGTCAAAGATGGTTCAATAGAACATATGAATGATGATCATGAGGATGCAATGGTTACGATTTGTGAGGGGCATCACGGTTTCAAACCGGAATCAGTAGAAATGATTGGCCTTGATTCAGGTGGAATCATGATGGTTTCAAAGAACCCGGAAAAGTCCGTGTATACTCCTTTTGGTAAACGAATAAAATCTGATCAACTCAGGGTTGAAATCATCAATCTCGTAAAGCAGGCACGAAAATCGCTACAATGACTTTTTTCCCTCTACGGCAATGTAAAAACCATCTCCTAAGTCGAGATTTTTTAGGGGACCCTTAAATGAGCATCAATGAGTCTGCTTCCGACGATGCTAAGGACCCAATTGTGATTGCGAAAAACCTGACCATTGGATACGAAGAACCGCTTGCATCAAATCTCAATTTGGTTGTTAAATCTGGTGAAATTATTTCCATCGTAGGCCCTTCGGGTGTGGGTAAAACCACTTTTCTGAGGACGATAGCGGGAATGGTCAGTCCACTTTCGGGGACCATTGAATGTAATGTTAAGAGGCGAGGTGGATTAGGGTATATCCCACAGCGATTGGGTTTGGTCCGACACACCAGTGTATATCACAATGTAGATCTCGGTGCAAGAGTCGGGGTATCTTTTGGTGAATTCGGACTTTCTTGGTGGTCTGAGAGAAACAAGCGTGTACTTTCTTGTGTTGAGGCAATGGGTATTTCGGAAAAAATTCGGGAACCTGTACGGAGATTATCCGGTGGCCAGCAGCGCCGTGTTGCAACCGCCCGCACCCTCGCGCAAAGGCCAAAATTGATCCTTGCAGATGAATTTCTGAGTGAATTGGATGATGACAACATTTCCGCAGTCCTCGATGCTGTCAAAGCATACATTGAGAGCAGTGGGGCTGCGATGATTTTGGTTGAACACGACATCAATCGTGCCAAACAAGTTTCAGATCGGATGCTTGTGATTGACGATGGACGATTGAATCCATTTATCGAAAAACTCACCATTCAGGAGGTGAAATTTTGAATCGTGGTCTAAATCGATTGTTACTCGGAATTCTTTTCCTGCTCATTCTCTGTTACATCGTCTTTGACGATTTGGTGCAAGGAGATTGGGGTAAAATCGACGGTGCATGGGGGCGATTCTCAGATTTTGTCAGTGAAGATTTGTTGCCGCCTGAATGGGGGATGTTAACCGATGCCTACTATGACGGTTGCACTGAAGATCAGGCAATGTTCTGTTCGAAAGCATTTGTAGGAATGTTGGAAACCATCAAGATGGCATTTGTAGCAACAATCCTCGGTTTCTCGATAGCGATTCTCATTTCTCCACTAGCCGCTCGAAATCTTGTTCCAATTTGGGTAGCTGTACCTGCACGAATCATCATGGCCATGACGCGAAGTTTACCCAGTATTGTTTGGGCTTTACTACTCATTCCCCCATTTGGTTTGGGACCTCTTCCTGGAGTCCTTGCAATGACATTCTACACCATTGGATTCCTGGGTAAATTCCAGTATGAAGAAATGGAAGGAGTTCGCAACGATCCATTGGAAGCTGCCAGAGTTATGGGGCTATCTCGTTCCGAAATCGCCTTCAATGTCGTGATTCCGGAATCGAGTAATAGCCTCCTGAGCCAACTGATGTTCATGTTCGAATACAACGTACGCCATGGAACCGTATTGGGTTTGGTTGGTGCAGGTGGCATCGGATTCCACCTGATGTTCTACATGGAATTGGGGCTGTACCATCATGCGATGACATTCCTCATTGTCATCTTCCTCGTCGTGATGATGATTGATTTATTGTCGATGGGAGTCCGTTCATTCGTGAATGAGGAAGGAGATGTCAAGCGCCCCTCTTGGCTAATGACTCTTCTACCGCCCAATGCTATGTTTTCAAATCAAAATCAGGACGGAAAGTGATTCAATTCAGTTGAATCTAATTCGGCTTTCAGATGATACAAACCGATTGCGATGAAGGCCAATATAATCTGCATCACAGCAAAAAACATATTCCAAGTTAAGGCGAAAACAAGGCGAGGATATTGTGGAGAAAAGGCCAGCAAGTTCAGGCACCCCAATATCAGAAATGCCTGAGAAATGAGATATGGTTTCAGTGTCATGCCGGTATTCAAGAACTGATAAAACAGCATTGTTGAAGCGACAACAAGCGGACTTCCAACCATTAGACTCATCCATAGATTGGAGGGATGTCCTATTGCTGCAAAATAACCTCCCTTGATGATGATTGAGCCCGGGTCTAACTCCCTAGGGTGGGGACAAATTCCTTCGAAGCAGGTTTGAATCCCATTCACTTGGCCCAACAAAGTCCACCATAATATCCAAGCAATCCATGGGAGAACCGCAAGAGCAATTGCAGGTTTTGGATTATTGATTGATATCGCTCCTGTCTCAAATCGATTTTTCATACTCTCCCAGAAATATCCAATCGTGCTGATTAGTAACAGTGTTGCACAAGACGCCCATACGCCCCAAGAAATCAGCAGATGTGCAGCTACCGCAGCCAGAATCAATTCTCTTGGGAGGTCCCGATTCACCCCCATCCAACCCAACAGACTGCCAATATACATGAGCAAGATTAGAACCAGAATCAACCATTCAAGCCATAACCAGGACAACCCAGTCACGGCATAGCAACCCAATAACCATGACGACAGAACAACACTTTTGCGAATCTCCAATTGACCATAACGAGAGGTGATTGAAACGAAAGATGCAAGGGTCAGCATCGACGATGAGAACAATAAAGCCAGTAGAGAGCTTGACCATCCGAGTTTAACCAAATCCAACATCACATGTGTACCAATGATTCTTCGATGCACAAGGGTCACTGCTGCAAACAGTAGCAGCAACAAAGTCAGGATTTGAATTCTCTCTATGATTTTAGCATCCTTTCGCAAATTTTCAATGGTATTTTGCGCGACAATGAAGATGAATGGAATCAAAGCAAACCACAAGCGAATGCTCCCAAATGTGAATGCTGCGATTGCAAAGATCCATGGTGCATAGGTGGGCCATTTACCAGTCGAATGCTGAATGATTCCTGCTCCGCACCCCCATGACCATGCAGCAGCCCAAATCAAGCAACTCAAGACCACTGCCTGAGTGATTGTTCCGAATACAAGATAGAGGATTGCGACCATTCCGATCCATCCAGAGAGTGTTCCGAAAATGGCTGACAAACCATCCATGCCCTTGGAAAAAGAAACAGGTAATTGGGATGGGTCCTCCTCTCGTCGCAAGCCCCCTCCCAATGACCAAGCCACCAACCAAACTGCACAAGCGGCTCCGAATGCACGTGGAATCATAGCTGAATGGGATAATGTAGCATGGCTTATCACAAAAATTCCGATTAGTCCTCCAAAAATCAGAGCCATTTTTTGGTCTACCCATTGGCCCTTGATGTTGACACCAATTGCAATTAAACAGAGCGTCACAAGAACAGCCCAATTGAAAATTGAGATGGCGACATCAATATCTCGAGTGAATGTCTCCTGCTCAGAAATTTTTGTCCAATCAATGACTTCTAATTGTAAATCGGTTGATTCGATTCCATTTTCTTCATTGACGAACAATTGGCGCTGATAAGCCGCTTCCCAATTCCACTGTTCGATGATGATTTTATTCTCATGACTGACATCCAAAGCCTCCAAAGGAACTCGGCCATGCAATTGAATTGGGAAAGGAAGTCCAAGTACCGTTGACATCAGTGCAGGAACGTCTCTTTGGTGACCTGAAAATCTTGTATTGGGAAGAATGTCTGGCCCGAAGATGAATGCACTCACATCCCTCGTGACATCTTCAGCCGAACCATGGGAACCGACATCGGTCATTCCATGATCTGCGGTAACAATGGTCGTCCAACCATCTGGGACCAAAGGCAATATTCTCGTTATTTCAACATCAATGTCTCGGATTTTATCTTTGTATTCTTGGCCCACAATTCCCCATCGATGGCCGACTTTATCGGGCCCAGAATAGTGTGCAGTGATGACATTGTGTGTACCCTCATTGAGCCATCCCTCTAAAATTTCAGAAGTATCTTCATCACCTTCGTAATAATCTGCATGGCCTTGGAATGTATCTATGAATTCAATTTCATCGTGTTCTCCATACATGTTCCCTAGAACATAACTCCCAACCATTCCGACACTGTATTGCTCATCATTTGCAGCCAGTGTCCAAGGATCCGGTCCGCCTGGATGATCCAAGTTGAAATTCCGCAAACCATCGATGGGAGAATTTGGAACACCCGTCATCAATTCGCTGACACATGTTGCAGAGAGTGTCAAGGGGCCCGTTCTCAAGTCAAGAAGCGCAGCCTCAGCCCTTTTCGAATTTAATTCCGGCATCATGTCATAATTTAGCATGACATTTTCTCCAACACCATCTAAAATAATCAGCAATAATCCATTGCTCGTAGTTTCCAATTCAGGCGCTTCGACAGCACCGGTAGGATTGTTTGAATCCAATAGAACATGAGGTACAGTTATTGTCAGAGGTGCGAGCATCAATAGAAAGAAGATTGGCAGCCAATACTTTCGAATATTGGCGCCGTATTCTTGCAAAATACCACCTAATTTGGCGACTCTGTCACCTGGTAGATGGTCCCGCCCCAACTGAAGATGAGCAATTCATCGTTCAATCCTTGTCCAAAACCAACAATCTGTGTTCCAGCAGTAGCAATATGTACAGCTTCCCAATTCGAAGCATTGCTCTTTGCAACCCAAATCGATCCCGAGCAAAAATCACCATACAGGTATCCATCTCTTAAGGTCTGAGGACCCCAATCCATCCAATGACCTCCAGTTACAGAGCAATGGCCATTTTCATGGATATATTCGATGACAGGATCAACCAAGCCTTCAGGTGGTTCACTTGTCATAGGGTCACAATCAAAATCACCATCAAATTCGTGCATCCCTTCTCGAACAGCCCATCCAAAATTACTTTGATTCATCAGTGGTATCACATTGATTTCTTCATAGCAATACTGCCCCACATCGGCAATCCACAATCGATTTGAACTGTCGACATCAAATCTCCATGGATTTCTCAGTCCGTGATGTAACACGTAGGGGTCGCCGGAGGAATTGTCAAGAACGGGTTGCACACTCCCATTGGAATATTCTAGCAGCAAAATCGCCCCTAATTTTGTAGAAGTATTTTGTCCATGTCCATACGGGTCCTTGGAGGAACCTCCATCACCGACACCCCAAAGATACTGATTTTCTCCGATTCCCAAAATATGCCCACCGTTATGGTTGCGATAGGGTTCTTCAACCTGAAGTAAAACCTTGAGGGAATCTGTGTCGATGACACCCTCTACTACCTTAGCTTCAGCCAAAGTCAAGGGTCCAGCAGGATCATCACAGGGTTCGACGATTTGGATATAGGAAAGCAGCACTACACCAGTTTGTTCAAAATTATCATCAAAAGCGATACCAAACATGCCTTGTTCATTGTGACAAGTCGAAATTGCTCCTGAGAGATTGGCGACTTGGCGGAGGTTTTCCCCATTCCATGATGTGATGTTTCCGTAAAGGTCGACAATCCAAATTTCCTCAACGAGGGGGTGCTTGATTGAAAGTACAGGTGTGTTAAAACCATCCAAGTACGCTTGACAGTCTAGGTTTTCATTCTCAGACATATCGCAATCAATCTCTTCACGATCTTGCCAAGAAAAGCCGGGCTCTGGTTCATCTTCTTGTAAGCAACCCGAGAGGGGTGCTAAAACAAGAAGCAAGGCCAAAGTGAATCCGTAACTCTTCATCAATCCTCAAGTCCGTACTTGCCCGTGAAGTAAGCCTGAATCCCTGGCACATCCTCAATCAAGTCGCCATAATTGGAAATGTGCTCCGTCGTATTGGTAATGGTCATTCCAGGGGTACTGAGAACATTGTCTAGAATATCGAGGTCAGCACTATTCCCGTTCATTGTAGCAAAGGCGTTTTGCAAAGCCGTGACGTTTGCCTCAGAGAAGAACTCCGGGTTGTACATCACTGGGTGGCTGGGTGCCTTTCCTGTGGTTGGTAGAGGGTAGAAGTCCTCTGTTGAGGTGAAATCACCTTCAAAGCACCAATCTTCTGGATCTTCACCACAGTAATCTGGAACAGTGGGGTCCTTTGCAAACGAAATGTAATCGGTTGCATCGCCTAGTTCGTGTTCAGCCAAGCATCGTAGTGAACCCTTGTACTTGTAGTAGGTCGTACCGCTGCTCGGGATGCTGGAATCATCGGAAAAGTGGTTTCTGACAGTATCTGTCAGTGAAGAGATGTCATTAGGATCACCGACGACCTCCATGTAGCCATTGTCAATGAGGTATCCCATGGGTAGGAGCATACCTGAACTGCCAAGCGCAGAAGTGTGACATGAAATCTTACCAGCCATCAACTCGAATGGGTCTGTACTGTTGTCATCATCCATGGCTGCTTGTGCCATGTCTGAATCTTTGTGGACCCACGCGATTGCGTAATAGTATGGGCGGCCATCTGCCTTCTGCTCAGCAGCTAGTACCTCAAGGCCATAATTTTGCCAGCTGAGCCAAGCCGCACCACCATCAAGGAATCCAATGTCGGCGTGCCCGTAACGAAGTGCCTGAATTGTCCCAGCTGGTCCATCAACTGGGTAAATTTCGACTTCCATACCGAGTAGTTCGCTGAGGCGGTCGGCGAGTTGCTCTGGATTTTCTTCGGTGTTGCTGTATTCTTCTTTGGCTTCAAAAGCGATGGTGAGACAGTTGTCCCGATCTTCACACTTGTCAAACACAACTGGGTTTGAAAAGATACAACCAGGCACACAAGTTGTTGCCATAAACACCGCTACAAAGATTGCTTTCATCATCAAATTGGACATAATATCGACCTTATGAGACGACCGACCGGCAATCCATTAGTAAAGTTTAGGCTACCCTAAATTCATTTTAGTTCTATCTGGACCGATAAATCATCGATTCACCCACCACTTTACCCGATTCCAAATCAAGTGAAAGATTGTTCTTGATGAATGAAACAGGTCAACATCATGTCTGCGAATCCGATACACTGAGGTTCCAACTTTTTTCGCTTGTGAATACCAATATTTGCGAGATTTTCGTGGGAATGATGTCAAAAATCGATTCACTGAAGCAATCAATTGCCAATCTGAACGTTCTGCCGTAATATCGATGATTTTTTGTCGCGCGGCATCGCTGAACAGATGCTTGATCTCAATCATGACCGGTTCATTTCGTTTGGACAATATTTCGATGACCGCATCCATTCTAGGAATTTCAATCCCATTTATCTCCCCCTGCGAACTGATTTCAGCAAAGCTGAGCTCTTTGACTGGAACCCTTTTTCCATCAACTTCTAACACATCATCATGGAATACAAACAACACACCGTCTTTTGACTCATGTACATCAAATTCCCAGTATTTGAAATCAGGTTCACTGATGCGTTCTGTTGTTCGTAATAGGGCATCAATCGTGTTGTCTGTAAATCGGTCTGTTCCACCAAGACGGTGTCCGATATTTGGCGTAGGTGACCCTCCAATGAAAGTATTGATTACCGCTCAGCACTGATGCGGATGGCTCCATCCTCGTAGTGAACGTAGATGTGGTTCGGAATCTTACTGGTCAAGGCAGCCAGCCCTTCGTTGACTTCATCCACACTGACCTTGAATGCCTTGGCTGCACGAGCGGCTTTCCAAGGCACTTCTTCGAAATCAGATTGGCGAATCCACTCGAACAAGCGAGTCTCAAATTCGGTCAAATCCTCAAAGGCCATACTTCGCCCACAGGGTCGAGGGACTTGAGGCTTTCACAGGACGGATTCAGCCATTGAACGCACACATTCAGGTGCCGTAATCTCTCCATCGAGCAATGCGCACAATGAATTGATGAAGGGGACATCACAACCCACCATATCCGCTCTCTCAGCAAACATTCGGGCCGCTCGAACACCCTCAGCGACCATGTGCATCTCGGCAAGACCCTCTTCCAGAGACTTGCCCGAGCCCAATTTTTCACCCAATGTTCGATTTCGAGATCGTGGACTGGCACTGGTCACATACAGGTCGCCCAATCCTGCAGGCCCGAATGCGGTTTCCGGTTGAGCCCCCATCAATGGCAACAGTCGTTGCCCTTCTGCAAATCCAATGGTCACCAAGGCCGCCTTGAGATTGTCACCACCAATGGAATCACGCAATCCATCGACAACACCACAAGAAAGCGCGACGGTATTCTTGTACGCACCCCACAATTCACAGCCCACGGCATCTTGACTCGGCATCAAAATGAGACAATCGGTTGAGAGTCGTTCTGTGATTCGGGTGGCCACCGAGATGTCGTGGCCCGCCACCATGGCGGTGGTAATCACACCACGGGCCACTTCAGGTGCAATCGTGGGTCCAGTCAGGACGACCACGGGGTTGGACAACCCTGCTGCAGATAGTTTGGCTTCAATCGCTTCCGAAATTAGACCAGAACCGCCTTCTTCGGGAGGAGCCAATCCCTTGGCGAGATCGAGAATCACGTGAGAGGGTCTCAAGTGGGGGATCACATCGTCAATGACGGACAAAATCACTCCACTGGGCAAGGCCATGACCAGTAATTCGCTGGCTTCAATGGCTTCTCCAATGTCCATGGTCACGTCCATCTTCAACGGGACACCTGGGAGGTACTT
>DAHO01000012.1 GCA_002498455.1 Euryarchaeota archaeon UBA602 | reverse complement strand
ATTACACCTGAGAACAACTACACACATGCGAATCTATCCATCCAAGCTGACCGATTGGGTGTTCGTCAATTTGAGTTGGATGTTCACTACATTCCAGGAATGGGTTTGCGTGTATTTCACACGAATTTAGATCCGGGTTCAAATTGTCTAGGATTTGCAGGGTGCATGCAAGTTCTGCTGGATTGGTCCCTTGCAAATCCGTATCATGCTCCACTATGGATTTTCATCGAACCCAAGGATGAACCCTTCTTGGTTGAAGAATTAGGGATTTTACAAATGATTCAAGACGAAATCAACTTGACTTGGCCTGCGGAACTACAGATTACACCCGCAGACGTTCAAGGGAATGTTTCGGACCTACGAACGGCGGTCACCACTGTCGGATGGCCGACAATTGAAGAGAGTCGAGGAAAAGTCGTGTTCGTACTGCTCGATAAAACCGAAATTCGAGATTACTATGTCTCGCAAAATCCGACACTACTGAATCAATCGATGTTTGCCATCGTCGAAGAAAACCATTCGCTGGCCAGTGTAATCTCATTTGTCAATCCGGAAACTCACGGTGATCGTCTTCGCAATGCATCCGAGATGGGATTCATGGTTCGTACACGACCAGATGTTGCAACTGTTGAGGCGCAAGAAGTCAACTACACTCGCTTTGAATTGGCCATGCTCACCGGTGCGAACTTCATCACCACCGATTTCCCAGGAAGTGATTTGGAGGTTGAATACGCGATTTGGTTGCCACAAGGGCCGGTGATGTGTAACCCTCAAACCGCTCCTTCACATTGCACCACCCGCGCAATCGAACCATGGGGAAATTACACCCCAATCTCAGTTTCCTAAGGGATGCCTTCATGGGCGGGTTCGGGTCACGACGGCGCGAGCGAGATGTCAGGTGAGACCACAATCGATGAAGATGCATTCGAAGGTTGGAACGGCATGTTGGATGCCATCAACCCGATGAAGGTGAAGTTGAACTTCCTATTGGTGGGAATTCCCATTGCCATTTACGCCAAGTGGGGTCTACACGATTCTGGATTGACCTTCATTGCATCAATGATTGCGATTATGCCATTGGCTTTCCTCATGGGAAAGGCCACCGAAGAAATCGCTCTGCGGACCAGCGAATCGATTGGTGGTTTGCTCAATGCAACTTTTGGCAATGCCGCGGAGATGATTATCGCCGGTGCCGCCATCTTTGCCGCGGCCGAACTCGCAGGAGAGGGGGAAATTGCAGCAAGTGAAGACATGATTGATATTGTCAGAGCATCCCTCGTTGGTTCGATTCTGGGCAACCTGTTGCTTGTACTCGGTCTCGCATTCGTATGGGGTGGCATCCATCACAAAGAACAGTCCTTCTCCCCCACAGCTGTCGGTGCGAACAGCACCTTGCTATTGCTCGCAGTGGTGACCTTGACCATGCCGACCGCATACATTTACGCGGTTCAAGGTAACATTTCAGAACAAGCCATTCTCAACTTATCGCACTTCGCTGCAATCATCCTCATCGTCCTTTACGGGATGTTCCTGTTGTTCCAACTTCGAACGCATCAGGAACTCTTTGCAACCGATGGGAAGCATCACCATGATGATCCCTTGATGTCCTATCGTGAAGCCATCGTTTTACTGATCCTAGCAACTGTTGTTCTGGGTGTCATGGCTGAACTTTTGGTCCACTCGATCAGTGATGCCGCGACAGAACTGAATCTCAAACCGCTATTCATTGGAGTGATTTTGCTGCCCTTATTCGGTAATGCAGCCGAACATTTCACTGCCGTGACTGTAGCGAAGCGAGACAAAATGGACCTGTCCTTTGCCATTGCAGTCGGTTCATCCACTCAAATTGCAGTCTTTGTGGCGCCCGTCATGATTCTTCTCGCATGGATTGTCGGTGTTGATTTGGGCTTCAACTTCGGCATCTTCGAAACGATTGCGGTGTTCCTGTCTGTGCTCATTGCCAACACCATTGCCGCGGATGGCAAGAGCAATTGGCTTGAAGGTGCGATGCTATTGGGTACCTACGTGATTATGGGCGCTGCATTCTACCTACACCCGTGAGTGATATGATGAAACCAATACTTGTTCTCGTAAGCGTCATTTGTGGCATTCTAATGATTGGTGGATTGGTCGGTTACACCTATGAAGATCAAATCACTGATATCACCGTTCCTCCAGCCAATCAAGTTGGGTTCGCTGAAGACCCATTGACCGAAAGTGCAATTCCTTCGGCCCTCATCAATGCCGAGTTGACACTGAAATGGGATGAGGATGTATGGGTTGGACTCATCACGCAAGATGAGTTTGAACGGTGTGCGCCAAGCAATGGCCTCTCATCGGTTTGTGGTGGCGAAAGTACGGTGAATTATGCCGCAGGTGGTCCAGGTTCCAAAGATGCAAAGACCTTCACCCATGAAATCTCTGGTGATGTTTTCTACCCGGTTGATGGAGGAGCTGGATTCGGTGCAGGGACCACTGTCGATGTCAAATACAGTGTCAAAGTCACTTTTGCTTGGCCAGTCACCGTGGCCCTAGGATTGCTGGGATCTGGATGTCTAACCTTGGCTCAGAGGATGCATTGACGACGTGATCATATGACCGGTATTCGTATTGCGGTCACTGGAACACCGGGCGTGGGCAAATCGACCTTTTGCGAACAAGGTCACTGGTCAACAATCTCGGTTCAAGAACTCGCAAAACAGCACGATTGTATCGAGGAAATTGGGGAGGATGGGGCGGCTCCAATCGATGTTGATCGATTGCGAGATGTGGTAGTCTGGCCCGAAGAACCTTGCATACTGATCGATGGACACTTGTCGCATCTGCTATCAGTCGATGCTGTCATCATCATTCGGTGCGAACCTTCGCTTCTACGAGAGCGACTTCAATCCAGAAATTACTCAGTACAAAAAGTCGAAGAAAATGTTGAGTGTGAACTCATCGGAATCATCACCGCGGAGTGTCTAGATTTACCACATTTGGAGCTGAATTCGGCGGATGGAGTGGAGTCAATGATTGCGGCTGTAGAGACTTGGATTACAGATGGTTTCAAACCCCAAAAGCCAAGCGAGCCCATCGATTGGATTGGCGAAATCCATGGAGAGGATTGAATGGCATTCGAAAAGGCAAGAGGAATTCATACGAAAATGCTGAAACCCATCGTCGACAGAATGTCAAACGTCGACCCTGCAACTCTTACCTGGATCAGCGTTCTATTTGCCGCCGGTTGTTGCTATCTATTGGCCACTGCTTCAAGGGATTCTGAGGGTGCATGGAAACTATTGGCTGCCTTTGCACTCTTGCTCATTGCGGCGGAATTGGATGCGCTGGATGGAGCGGTTGCTAGAGCCTATGACAAGGTCTCAAAGTATGGAGATTGGTTGGACCACACCATCGATCGATTGGTCGATTTGAGTCTGCTGATTGCCATTGGAATCAATACGGCTTGGATTGATGTGCATTGGTTGGGCTGGGCTGCCGCAACCCTAACTTTACTCGGTTCTTACATGGGAACACAAGCCCAATCCGTGGGGTTGGGGCGGAACTACGGCGGCTTCAGCCGTGCTGATCGCTTGGTGACCACATTTGTCGGCATCGCAATTGCCGCAATCATGGCATTCAATGGCCAATCTGATGTTGAATTACCCATAGTGATTTCAGATACCATTGGATTCGATGGAATCAATCCACTGAGCGCTGTTTTACTGATTTCTTTAGTCGGTGGAATCTGGACATTCTTGACTCGAGCTATGTCCTCCAGAAGACAACTTCTCGACGGTGAATAATCAGTACCTTTCCAACCCGCCTTAAGGCGGGTTTGAAGCCGTCAGACTCAAATGTCCCACAATGGCAGGACGGAGTCGAGGCGAAGCCATGCGTAAGTCGAAATCTCGTATCTCGTTGCTATTGATTGCCATATTGCTCGGATCCCTTGTCACCTGGGCTCCAACGGTTTCTGCATCTGGAAATTCCAGTCCAGACCAGCATTTACAGGCACAGGGAATCAACGCACTGTTTGACAGTGAAACCGAATCGACCACGGTTTATTGGAGCAACCTCGTGACGACGGATTACCCGCTGATGTTGCAGATGCAAGAGTCTCGGTATCTGGTTTACCGCCACAATGCTCCACTGAACGAGTCCGTCGTCTCTACCTTGGTACCATGGGCCAACCTTTCGATGTGCCCTTCAACCGATGTGGGAACATGCTCGGGTCGAACCTTCCAGCACACGTATCCTCTGCCAGCAGGAACCAATGGAACCTACTACTATGCGATTGTCACCTATTTCGAGAACAATGATGATGAGGATGGAACCAATGATTACTCGTATACCATTAACGATGTGACCTATTCTCCTGTATCCGTCGGCAATTTCGTCCATGACGAAGCAAATGTATCCGAAGGAGTCTTTGAAATGACCAACGACATTACGGCGCCGTTTTTCGTTCAGGCAAATTTCATTCCAACCATTGGAGCATCGGGTGAGGGTGCAACTGACATCAGTTGGGTGAACCTCAATACCATCGTCCCAGACAGCTTGCCTGAGGTTGGAGATAATGCGTATGAAATCCGAATCTATCGGCATGCGCAACCCGCACTTCGTGAAACTTGGGCCACGATGGACAAGACTGAAATCGCGCAGTTGGTGGCTGGCGATACCACTTACCGACACATGTTGGAAGCCAATACCGATGAATCAGTGTATTATTCGGTCACCTATTTGTTCCTAGGATACGAAGATGTTCGATTCCTCGGAACCAACACTATGGCAAATCCGATTCACGAAGACAACGTTGCACCTGAATCGGTACAGGGTGTTGTCGCTTCCTTCGAAGCTGAACCCGCCGGTGGAACCGGTAATACGACCATTTCTTGGTCTGATATCGAAAATGAAGAGGCTGAGACCTATTACATTTGGAGATCGGGCTCGCCGATTAACGATACCAGTGCACCAGGTGTTGAATTGATTGGGACTGCAAACGACGAGGATGGTACGTATCGTCACGAAGTCGAGCGAGGCATGCTCGGCCTTGCATACTATGCTGTAACAGCGTCCGACACCAATGGTAACCACAACAACATAGTCTCTGCAGGTTCGACCACAGACATTGGGATTGCAGAGGATACATTCACGCCATGGGTGGCAGAACCGACCAACGTGTACGCTGAATACATCGGTGGTGGACAAACCACGATTACATGGACGGATCAGCTTGGGGTTGAAGGTGAACAATATCACGTCTGGCGCTCTAGCGTTCGACTGACATCTTTGTCCAATCTTGAATTGGTTGCTGAATTGGTGGCTACGGTCCCAGATTCAGTCGAAACGGTCACCGTTGATGTTGAGGAAAACATCGATGAGCCTCGATACTACTGTGTCTCCAGTGTCGCGAGATACAGCCTATCTTCGGATGTTTACGAAGATCTTCGATTCTTGCAAAATTGCTGGGGTCCAATCGATGAAGATACATTGCGGCCCTCTTTGGCATTCCTGCAAGATGCATACATGACCAACCAAGGAGGAAACAAGATTACGCTTCTTCGTTGGGTCAATGACCTCACAGAATCTGGAGAAACCTACCAAATCTGGATGAATGAAAATGATCCTTTCAACGGCAATGAAGAAATCATGAGTGGGGACATCGCGCTGGAAGAAGGTTGGGTACCGATCCTCGACCCTGTATATGCAGAATTCAACAATGTACCGGATTTCACCCGAGCAATCGACCTGCCTGACAACCTCGACAAATCCACGTGGTATGCTGTTACAACAATCGATCAATATGGGAATGAAAATACGCAATACTCTATGGCGATGAATGCACGGTCTGTCATTGAAGATACGACTCCGCCGGAAATTACAGTCACAGTTGAGAATGAAGATGGCATCATCGTTGATTCCCTGCGTGCGGGCGATTACCGGATGTACATTTATTCAAGCGAACCCCTGAGTGAGTACCCAATCTTAAACCTCCGAACTGCTGATTATGCTGAGGATGAGAATGGTTTGGTCATCGGTGGAACTGCATTCACAGAACAGAGTTCGACTGTAAGAGCTCAGCCACTTCAAGGAAGCATCGAAAACGCATATCGATATCAGTTTGAAATCACTGATGATATTGAAACATCAGACATTCTTGCAACAGTAACGATTCGAGATATCGCCCAAAATGTTGCGACCATAGAGTTGGCAGGATGGGCCATTGATTCCCAGGACCCTGTCTTGGAAGTGTATGCTCCCAGCCAGGAGAGTCTGTATCTTTACGGAGAGCAAATCCATGTTTATGGTGCGGTTACAGACGATGTGGGTGTTGCCTCCGTTGAAGTTCAATTCCGGTATTACCAAAATGGAATTATGAAGGAAACCGATTGGACGGCCATGACCGACTTGACCACTCCATCGACGAGTAACAACACCGTGGTCTTCGAATGGTGGGAGCCTGCGGCAACCTTCCATGACCTCGGGAAAAATCAGAAGGTCACAATTCGTGTCACTGATACCTCTGGAAACCAAAAAGAATGGTTTACACAATTCACCGTAGACAGTTGCATCCGAACATTTGCCGATTACGGGGATGCGTGTGTCGCAGGAACCATTGCAGTTGAACCAGAACCAGAGCCTGAAATCGAGCCTGAGGGTTACTATGACGGTGCGTATTTGATGGTTTACGGATTGGCGGCAGTCAACGTCATCTTACTCATACTCACCATGATGAGTGTCCTGCTAAGTTCTCCCGAACGAAAGAAGAAGAAGGGTGATTCAGAAGAGGATGACGAGGATTGGATGCGTGAATTCATGGGCGGTGGTGACTCCGTTGCGGGTTCACCCGATGATGTCCGAAATGACATGGCATCGTTGTCTGAGAGTGCCACAGAGCGACAGGATGCAGAAGATCCATTCGCAAAGTCTGAAGGACGAGATCGAAAGCGAAGGAAGTCGAAGAAGACCAAGAAGGTCGAAGTCGAAGAAGTCGAAGATGACGTTGAGGATGATGACGATGAATTCGATGAAGAGGACGACGATTGGGACGATGATTCAGGACCCAAGAAGAAGTCTGAGCGAAAAAAGAAGACTGTGAGACGGCGTTCGGTTCGTAGAAAGTAGGCTCGGTGGTCTCCTGTTCGGCATGGGTGACCCCGGTACAGTCATCGAGCAATACCGCCGTTATGTGCAGGACGGTCGTTTGGAAATCAGTGAAGTCATGGCTTCCGAACTTAGCGATTTACTCTTGGCGAAGAAAGGCAAATCGGTGACTGAGTATGGCCACCTGGTGACCGCATTACGGGATCTTGCCAATATCCAAGAGATGCGAAGCAAATGGAGCGAAAGCCGGGCTGCAGGATCAATGTTGGTCAAATCCAGAAAACAATATGCCAAATTGCTGCGCTCAAACGGATTGAAAGAGGAAGCTAAGCAAGTTACGCTTTGTGAGGGGCCTGACGAAGTTCAGCGCGGGCGCGTGCGCGCGCACGAGGGAAAACTCCGTGCTGCACTTTCTCACTGGAAACGAGCACGCAAAGTTCAACCCAATTTGATCGAAGCGTTTTGGCAGCCGCTACGTGCCCATGAAGTGATTAAATCGTCACTCAAGGGTGCTGGAAAGGATGGGCTTGCTTTGGCCAAGAAACTAGGTGCTGTCGGACCTGTCAATCGAATTGGAAATTCCTTCCAATTGCAACCTGAAGGTGCACAGCCGCAGCCTCTGGATTCCTTGCTGACTGACTTATCTCGTTGGTTGAAGCTCGAACTTAACTTACCAGCGAAAGCCTCGGTTGCACTGGATACAGTGAAACGGGAATTGGAACGACAAATTGCATCCATCGAAGCCGGTGAACAGGCAGCGAATGCCAAACTTCAGGCTGCGATTGATACACTGCAACCCGCCGTGGATTACCACGAGTATTCACGTGGTGGAACGGCCTAGTTGGCTTTCCCGATGTATTCCAACCACTGTCGGCAACTTGGGCACCACGTCCATCTGTTGCCATCGTTGATGGTTTCATGTGCAGGACCTCCACAAGTTGGGCAAGCAGCATGCTGACTAGATGTCGAATGAGTTGTAGTTGTTTCAGTGCCTCCCTTGCGTCGCATTAGAACAAGGCCGAATACTGCGACTGCCAACAGACCGATGACTATCCCAGACCAAGCGACCATGGAAAGGCCTTCACGTTCTGAAACGCCCATAGTTGAGTCACAACTCTTCTCAGTGCAAGCCCATTCACCTCCGTTGATACCCACAACACAGACACAATCATTGCAACCATCGTCATCCTGACGAGTTTCTCCTTCAACACACGTAGGTTCAGGATCCTGAATCGGATTCTCAGTGACGTAACTGAAGTTATTCCAATATTCGAGCGATTGTCCATCTCTTGATGTGCTAATCAGTCTCACCATCAATCGGTCGTGATTCGCCCCTCTCGTGCGCTCAAACATTGCATTGAGCGGGGTACTTCCAGGGTCATTCTCTGTCCACCAAGCGATGGCTCCGGGTGGCTCAATGTTGAGAAGCAGATCCTGTATACCCTCGGTTGAATTCCAGCTCAAGCCATAGATTGACACCGAATCTGTGGTTTCAATGGTTGATTTCCAGTCGATGGTAATCGTCCAAACACCCTCACCTCCGATGGCATCAATATTCAATTGGGCAGGTAAATCGAAATCCAGTGCTTCGTCACAACGCGTTGAGTCCTCTGGATGATTGTCAACCGCTAAACCGGTATCGGAAGCCGTCGGACAACCGTCGCCATCAAGGTCGGACCATGCTAACGGATCAAGAGGGAATGCATCGCCCTCCTCAATTCGTAGACCACTCAGATCTTCGATCCAGGAATACATGTCACCCCAGCCATCTCCATCGGTATCTTGGAACTGCAATGGATTGGTGGGGAATGCATCACCGACCTGATTGGTTCGATATCCGCTTGTATCTACAGAGTATGAGTAATTATCACCAATTCCATCTGCATCTTGATCACGCCATTGAGTGGCATCTTCAGGGAATGCATCACCACTTTCGTTTGTTCTCAAACCAGTATTTGTATCCATTTCAAAGTAATATGAGTCTCCATGTGAATCACCATCTGTGTCACACCATTGGTTTGGATTTGAAGGCCAAGCATCTCCATATCCCATTCCGAGAACACATACGGGCCAATCGTCATCAGGGTCCGACCATTCGTCGCCATCTGAATCTGGACAACCGCCGCGATCAATCGATGATGTACCCCAAGTTTCCGGACAACCATCTCCGCCTGCACCTGGCGCATTGTTGTCACCAAATCCATCTCCATCGAAATCAGACCATTGCAATGAGTTGTTGGGGAAGGCGTCCTCTTCATCGATAACACCATCTCCATCTGTATCCGGAATCAATACCCACCATGTTCCCGTATGATTGGCGACGATAATGCCTCCTGAGTGGTCAAAAGTGAATCCACGAGGGATGCCTGTTAGTGCCCATTCTCCCAATTGAGTCATGTTGAGTCCATCAAAGAACTCCAGTTGCCCATCAGAACTGTCTGAAGCGTCTCCACTGGCAACAACCAGAAATGAACCGGCAATGAAACCGGCACCAAAGCCCTCATCGGTGAATTGGAAATTCAACATTTGTTGAGCACCGTCTGCGTCCCATACGATTGCTTGCCCATCCCAACCGACGCTCATTAGTGCGCGCATTTCGGGATGCCAAGTGACGACACCGGTGTAGTTTGAATGGCTGTATTGTACACCATTGTCAGTCCAGAGAGTAGGATCAGGATCTTCTGTAGACCACAGCCGAATCGAACCATCTTGAGCTGAACTCGCAAGCCATGCTCCATCTTGGCTGAATTCCATGGTCCAGTGCTGGGTACTGTAACTCCAGCCTGTGACTTCTGTCATCAGGTCAATATCCAAAATCGAAACTTTACTTGTCATGCCCGTGGAGCTAGAATTCTCAATCCATGAAATTGCCAGTAGATTTTCCATTGGGTGCATATCAATGCGTCCGAATGCTTCCAAGTCGGGGTGATGCTGGTCTATTCTCCATGTCCACAACTGCTTTCCGTCTTCTCCACAGGCTGTTATCGTGCCATCCGAGTAGCCTGAAAGCATCAATTGATCACGGAGAACCACACTCTTTGCAAATGGATACTCTGCAACAGGTTGGTCAAAGTCCGGATGGAAACATTGCCTTACTATACTCCCACTTCGGTAATCTCGAAGGGTCACAACGCCGTTTGAATCGGCAAAGGCGATGAAAGGATCATCCGTGTGCAACTCAATTTCTCGAAGGTAATCCGGGCTGAATCGTCTGAATATTTCCAGTTGTAAATTATCACCGGGAACATGAATTTCAACGGCACCATCTTTGCCAACTGTTGCGAATTTCATGCCGAAATCATCGATTGCGATGGCGGTTACATCGGAGGTGTACGGCTTGTTATTCCAGACCGTGCCATGCCATCCATAATCCGACAGAATCCCACCAGCGTAATCCATCATGAGTAAGCGGCCTGGATCGTGTAGCCCGACAGCAACACCAGATCCATCAGGCGTCCATCGAACGGCTGAGACATTTTGTGGCAAGGGAGTATACCAATTTACGGCACCACTATCACTGAAGTAATCTGTAACGACACCTTCGTTTGGCCGATTGTAAGCGATGGTGTATGTGCTGCCCTGAGGTGAGAAATCAACCGCCCATGCCATCGCTGCACTTCCGGCGACATTCCGAGTCCAAGTTTGCGCGAGTGATTGACCTTCCACCGCCCACCCCGTCACGGTGTCGTGATACATCCCGGAGACGGAATCGTATACACGACTTAGTGATGCAGCAAAGGTCCCATTGGGCGAGATGGCACAATCTGCACCCCATGAGTTGGTGTACACGTGCGCACTGTTGGGCGGGGTACCATCGATGAAGAATCTTGTATCTGCAATTACAACTTCTCCACCAACATTAGGATCATCAATATCACCGCAGAAAACAAGACGACTACGATCGTGTGTGATATCCAATCCCCATAGTGAGCCATCATAGCCCCCGGTCAAATCTGCCGTCCATAGTCCGGTACGTGAGGTAGTGGTGTTCATCGGCCAAATATTGCCACTATCGTATACTTCGAAAGTATACCATCTGGAACCGCTGTCTGCAACCAGAACATGTTGCTCATTAAGCCATACCACATCAACCAGAGATTTTGCATTAGGTGCATGGAAAATAACCCGTCCGTCCGTACTGTTCCAAACCGTCAGGAGGCGAGTCGAGATATCGACGGCTGCAATCAGTTCACCGCTTGGGGAGAAATCTACTTCCCACAACATTCCAGTGGGTTGGGGTTGCCACAGTTGTGGTGACCATCCAGATTGCCAAATCGGTCTGTCCGTTTGGCTCCACCGTTGCGCTTGATTGGTAGCAAAATGAGAGGCTTCTCTCTCTTCTGCAAGTGGTGTTGGTACCCCTGACCACGCGCAGAGCATCAGAATCGATAGAACCCATAACACTCGCGCGCGCATGTGCGGGCTACAAATCACATCAATCATCATACTTACCCTGACTCGATTCGCTGCAAAAACGAGTTACTGCGTACAGGGGGCTGGGATTTTTTCAAGGGTCGCAAAATCGCCTTTTGAAGAAAAATTCTGACGCAACGGTTATGATACCGACAGCGAGCCTGACATCATGCGCCATCTCATAGATCGGGTATTAGAATTGCAAGACGATGAAGAAGAAACGGATGGGACCGTGAACAAGGAAGCGCCTTCAGCTGACAATGCTGAATTGCACCAATTGTTGAAATCCCTCCAGCCCAAAATCCGAGTATTTGGATGTGGAGGTTGTGGTGGGAACACGGTTGACCGGTTGAATTCAGCTGGACTTCTCGATGAAGAGTCGGTTCGAGGATATGCAGTCAATACAGATGCACAGCACCTAATCAAGGTCGGAATCGACAACAAGATGCTCATTGGAAGAACGGCACGAGGTCGTGGTGCTGGTGGAGACCCTGAGAAGGGTGAGATGGCGGCCTTTGAATCAGAAAGAGCCCTTCAGAAGGCAGTCGAAGATTGTGACTTGGCCTTCGTTACTGCTGGACTCGGTGGTGGAACAGGGACCGGTTCGGCCCATGTTGTAGCCCGACTGGCCAAGGATGCGGGTGCATTGACCATC
Source organism: Euryarchaeota archaeon UBA602 (assembly GCA_002498455.1). Lineage (GTDB taxonomy): Archaea > Thermoplasmatota > Poseidoniia > Poseidoniales > Thalassarchaeaceae > MGIIb-P. The sequence continues at coordinate 20,185 of DAHO01000012.1, read as the reverse complement.
GCTGTGGTCACCTATCCATTCGAATCAGAAGGTACCTTGCGGAGGCAAAACGCGGAATGGGGTTTGGAACGTCTGCGCGAGGTTTGTGATACCGTTGTGGTTCTACCCAACGAAAAATTGCTTTCAGTTGATGGCGTACGGGATCTGCCCATTGAGGCTGCGTTCCGTGTTGCAGATGAACTACTCATGCGAAGTATTGCCGGAGTGACCGAATTGGTCACCAAGGAAGGACTCGTAAACCTGGACTTTGAGGATCTCCGTTCCGTCATGCTCAACGGCGGTGGAATGGCCATGATTGGTTTGGGTGAAGCCAGCGGGACTGAGCGCGCCAAGGAAGCAACCATTGAGGCCTTGGACAGTCCACTTCTTGACATCGATGTCAGTGATGCTCGTGGAGCATTGGTCAACGTCATCGGGGGCCCGAATCTCACGCTTGGAGAAGCTGAGGCGTGCGCGCAGCACATTCGCGAAAAGATCAATCCGTACGCTCGAATCATTTGGGGTGCAACGGTTGACCCCTCAATGGGTAGCGAACTTCGTGTAATGCTCGTACTCACCGGAGTCAAGAGTCAACAGATTTTTGGCGCCGCAGCACACCAACAACTCAGAACACTGCGAAATCGAACCATTGAGTTCGTTAACTGAGGTGGATTCGGCATTTACGCCGACTACGTCGGACTCGCATTGTTTAAGAGAGAACGGTAGGTCGCGAGGCATCCCCGAGGTTGTACCATGTCCAGTGAAAGCGATGCAGGAAATGCACGTAGTTCTTCATTTGAGAATCGTGTTCAGGGTTGGCAAGATGGTCTAGAATCTGGAATCCGTGGGCTCGGAAAGGGCTCTTGGGCTCGAATCATCAAGATGGCACGTAAGCCTAGTTCGCTTGAATTTCGCCAAACCTGCATCGTTTGTGGGATTGGGATGTTCGTATTGGGATTCATCGGATTCGTGATGCTGGTATTGATGGACAATGTATTGCCTTCATTCTTTGAATGGCTCACAAATTGAGGAGGAAATTACATGTCAGATGCTTTCGTTGCTTTTGTTCGTCATGAGGACAAGGTCTTGTTGATGCAGCGCGCCGATGGTGTTGCAGACTTCCCCGGTGCATGGGATGGTGTGTATGGAATCGGTGATCCCACCGACATTGATGCAATCACCACTCGCATCGAAGAAGCCACTGGAATTTCTGCAGCAAACCTAACCCACATCCGCAGTGCCAATGCTCGCGGTTTGGAATTTGGCAACCGTCTCAATGACGTAACACCGGTTTTGTTCATGTCTGCAACCACCGAGATTGAGCCTCGGACACTGTACAAGGGGGCTGAATGGGTTGATTCCGGATATGTCAGTACCAATGTACCGGATGATGATTCAATCAGCAGTGGTTCGAGCCGTTACACCATCCCACAATTGGATGAGTTGTATGGTGACGTTGCATCCTACCTATACGTCTTGAAGACCACCATGAACTCCGAACACAAAGTCGCCAGTGAAATTCAGGCACGCCTTTCCGGCACAGGTTCACTGCAAGATATCAAGAGTGAAATTTTCGGAGTTCATTGTCCGAAGATGATGCAAGGCTACATTGTGGTGGAAGCCAGTGCTTTGCACCATGTAGAGAAACTCATCGGCCGTGCAGGTGGTCGCACAACCCCACTCAAGGGTTGCAGCAAGGTTCTGCCCGGTGCCATCCCATTCGGAAACATCGCACCCTACCTTGAACCGAAGGCAGCCACAGCCGGAATTGAAGAAGGAGACATCGTTGAAATTCGTGCATCCAGCTTCAAGGGCGAGCGGGCTCGTGTCACCAATGTGGCTGAGAACAAGGAAGAGGTTACCGTCGAATTGTTCGATGCTCAAATCCCCATTCCAATCACCATTCGTGCTGATCAAGTACGAGTCACACAGCGGGTGGATGAATAAACAGTCGCTCACGCGCGTGTTAAATACAGGAAGTAGGTCGCCCGGTCCCCCTCAATGGAGTGTTTGTGATGTCAGCCCGAGATGAAACCCCACACACTGTGCTCAAGAAGCTCGGTCAAGCCAAGTGCAATGGGTCTTGGGAAGCCTCTACTGAGAACATGACCATTCAGCAAATCATCGAGGTCTCAGAGACCAAGAAAGACAAACTCACCGGTGCAAGTCAAAAAGCGCGCGCCTTGGAAGTCATGGGCACTTGTGTATCCATGCGTGTTAACATTGAGGGTATGCACCCTAAGGAAGCCATTGCGGCAGTCAAAAATGGAGATTACGATTCAGAATTTAATTGAGTAGATCACGGGTTGCGGGAGAGGGGTGACCCTCGCTAACCGCGGAGGTGAAAAAAATGGAAGAAAACATCAAAAAAGCAATTGAGCAGGCCCTTTCTGAGGCCCCTGAGCGGAAATTTGTAGAGTCGGTTGAGTTCGCCTTTACCATCAAGGACGTCGATTTGAAGAATCCAAACAACCGTATCCAAGAAGAAATTCGGCTTCCTGCCGGGCGTGGTCGTGCACCAAGTATCGCCATGTTCGCAGATGGTGAAATGGCTGCCAAGGCCAAGGATGCTGGCATTGTTGTCATCGACCCGACCAAGATTGAAGAATTGGGTGGCACACGACAAAAAGCCCGTAATCTTGCAAAGAAGCACGATTTCTTCCTTTCAGAAATCCCACACATGGGACCCATTGGTCGATTCCTCGGTGTTGTTCTCGGACCTCGTGGTAAGATGCCACGTCCCGTTCCCCCCGTTGCAGACCCTGGCGCAATCGCTGCTGGATTGAAGGATGTCGCCATTGTACGAAGTCGTGATAAAATTACATTCCACACTGTTGTTGGAACCCGTGATCAAGGTGCGGAAGCATTGACCGAAAATGGGATTGAGGTATGGAAGCGTGTCACTGGTAAACTCGAGCGAGGTTCAGGTAACATTCGCTCATTCTACGTCAAGACCTCCATGGGTCCATCTGTTCGAGTGGAGGTGATTCTCTGATTCCAAAGGCAGCACCTTGGAAGAAGGACCGAGTTACGGTTCTAACTGACATCATCAACCAAGAGGGTGTTCTCGGAATCGTCGATGTCGAGGGCGTGCCCGCCACTGCAATGCTCGGTATGCGCGAAACATTGCGAGATCAAATGGTTCTAACCATGGCAAAGAAAACATTGATTCGGCGTGCTTGGAAAAAAGCGGGTCGCTCTGAAGAACAATTAGAACAACTTCTTGATGGTGTAACCATTCCAATGCTCGTTCAAACGGATGGGCTGAACGCATTCCAATTGTATGCTGAATTGGATAAGACTCGGACGGGCCGTGCAGCCAAGGCTGGTGATGTCGCTCCCAATGACATTGTCATCGAAGCCGGACCAACTTCATTCCCTCCTGGCCCAATTGTGGGTGAATTCAACTCTGTTGGAATCCCTGCAAAGATTGACAAGGGCAAGGTCGCGATTCAGAAGACGGTTACTGCTGTCGAAAAGGGTCAGCCGATTAGCGCTGATTTGGGCCTGATGCTCTCCAAACTTGAAATCAACCCAATCGAAATCGGATTGATTCTATCTGGTGTTATTGAAGATGGTACGCTCATGGCAGCGGATGATCTCAACCTAGACCTTGATGGATTCATCGCGGATGTCAAGAGTGCCACAAGTGGGGCATTCAATGTCGCGTGCCATGTCGGATGGTTCACCAATGAAACGGTACCGGTTCTCGTCTCCAAGGCGGCTGGTGAAGCGTTGGCGGTGGCTGTCGAGGCCGGTGTCCACAACGAAGACACAATGCCGATTTTGATGAGTCGGGCACACGCCCGAATGTTGGCCCTTGCTGGCCAATTGGATTCCTCTGCACTGGATGAAGAATTGTCTGGTGCACTTGGCGCTGCAGCAACCGTTGCGGCCGCCACACCCGCTGCGACCGACGATGCAGTTGCTGAAGAAGCAGCTGCTGAGGAAGAAGAGGAAGAGGAAGAGGACGCCGGATTTGGCGGCCTAGGGGATCTCTTTGGTTGATCCCAAAACAACAAAAAAAGGTGAAAAAAATGGAATACGTATATGCTGCAATGATGCTGCACTCCGCAGAGAAAGAGATTGATGAGAAGTCCGTTGGCGCTGTTTTGAAGGCTGCTGGCGTGGATGCTGATGAGGCACGTGTGAAGGCACTTGTCGCCAGCCTGTCTTCCGTCGACATCGGTGAGGCAATGAGCCAGGCAATCGCGGCACCCGCTGCTGCGGCTCCAGCTGCTGCTGCTGGTGGTTCGTCCGATGCGCCGGCCGCTGAAGAGGCGCCCGCTGAGGAAGAAGAAGAAGATGATGGCGCAGGCTTCGAAGGCTTGGGCTCACTCTTCGGATGATCTCCACAGAGTTCAATCATTCAACAAACCCAGGATAACTTACCCACAACGGTGGGGCGCCCGAGCGCAAGCCGGTCGTTTGGCCGATAGGTCGGACGATTGCCAGGAGGCCATCACCCGCACCCTGTCCAGCTGTGCTGGATGTGCCCCATCGTCGTGGATTTTCGCCCAACAGTCATCATTCTGTTGCGGCATCCTCATGACTGAAGCGCGCAAGCCTTGCTCATGGCCCGACCACGTTCTGTGACCTTGGAGGTGAATACCACACCGACACAGGCGATTCGTGCATTTCGTCACTTGATCCAAGAAGCGGGATGGGAATGGGAACGTGAAGAAGGTAGCCGAATTGTAGACCGGATGATGGTCATTATGCCCATCGCCAAGGCCACCCGTACTTTCCGAATCGCAACAGTGTCGGGTCTAGGGCAAGGGTTGACACTGACGGCCTGGGAAGAAGTACCCGGCTCCAGTGGTGGAATCACGAAAATTGAGTGGGTGGTTCCGGGACATTTGACGGGACAGCCTTTCAGGGAATTGCTCCAAGCATGGTGCTCACGACAACCCCAGTGCCCTTGGAGATGGTCTTTTGGTCAGCGATCGATGATTGGGTTTTTGCTCCCCGTGTGGCGAAGAAGTCGACGTGAATTCAAGAAATTTGGATTGGATACTGGAAAGTCAGGTTGGCCCAATGAGGCCCAATGGCCACCCGTAGGGTGGCCAGATGCTAGAGAAGAGGAATAAATCTCCAAAGGGCAGATTCATCAACTACGATACGATGAGCGATATGGAGGCGAGTGCTTGGACATGGACACGATCATCACCAAGTGGTTCTCCACAAGGGAACAGAAGATTACCTGGAGTATCTCGGTCGCTTTCTTCCTCATGTTCCCAATTTACTTTGCAAATTTTGCCGCGTTCCTTCCTGATGGTGCATCAGTAATTGCTGGCTCAAGCGTCTCTGGAGAGTGGGAAGTCAGCTTTGAAGAAACGGATGTTGCCACTTCTGAGGCCACAGAGTTCTTGATGGATGGTGAAGAATACATCTTTGATTTCATGTTTGAAGAACAGGGTGTAAATCTTGGTTATGTAGAAATTACCGTCTCTCATGGAGAAACCGATGAAAGTGGAGCCAATCCTCTTGCCCAAAACCAATGCGACAATGCTGTTGGTCAAATGCGAATGGGGCAGGTCAATGATTTCGTGAGATCTGATTCTACAATGGAGGGAGACTCGGGTTCTCCGAACAATTGTCCAACGTCTTACACCATGATCATCATGCTGATGGAGAATTACACGGGCCAAACCTATCAAGAAAGTGGGCAGAAAGGAGAACTTGAAGGCCTTTGGGTGGACAATGGATTTGGCCGTGGTGAGTATCGTTGTCAAATCACTCTAGAAACCCGTACAGGTAGCGCACCCGGGCCAGGACCAGGTCCTGCATTAAACAACAATGAGGATGGCGAAGAAATCACTGTCTCTTGGCGTGTTGTCGGTGTTGATGTCACGGTGGCACCCGTGGTTGCCATCGACGCATGATTACGTTTTAGCGACAATTTTGATGACGTCATTGTCGTTGATTTCATGCTCTGCTCCAATGACTCGTCCTGTTCGACCATCGACGGCGCGAATGAAACCATCCCCGAGATCTGTGTGTACCGCGTATGCCAATCCTTTGGCATTGGTCCCCCGCCGGACCAGAAGGGCATCGGGTAGGACCCGACCGTCCCCATCCGTCCAATGGCTTTCATCTTGGACTGGATAGGCTACAATTCGTTCAAGACGCTCTCGAACGATTCTTGAGACCAAGGAGACTAGACCTGTACCTCCCAAACGCTCGAGTCGGTCTGAAATGGCATCCAATCCCTTTCTTTGGGCCGAGTTGAGTTCAGACTCGCCTTGACCTGTCAATGTGAATCCGACAGCACCGGGTGGATAATGGATGAATCCAGCTTTGGCCGCACGTCTCAAAGCCAATTCACTGTCGGCACTGGTGGGTACGAGAATACCGCCTTCGGCTTCGACCTTTTCCGCCAATGCATCCCAGGCCCCCGACTCGGCGACATCCGCTTTGTTTGCAGCCACACAAAGCGGGAAAACAGCACGACGCAAATGATGGGCTAGGGCGGCCCGAACTTCTGTATCCCATTCCCACGGCACCCCCAACTCAGGATGCTCTGATTTGAACCCCGAAATCGCCTGCATCACCATGGATTCATTCCCACCAATTCCAGTCAATTGGGCCGTGATGAAATCCACCAATCCACGTTCACCTTCGGCTTGTACACGTCGCACACCACGACCCCATCCTGTATCGAGGATACCATGAATCCACATTGCCAACTCTTCCACAAGGAAGGCATGCTCCTCGATTGGATTGCAAGAACCGGGACCCATTGGGTTGCCTTCGAGGTCGGTTCCGCCCGATGCATCCACCACCTGGATTAATGCATCACATTGAGCTAAATCATTGAGAAATTGGTTGCCTCGCCCTTTCCCATCGTGTGCACCGGGTACCAAACCTGCAACGTCAATTAGAGTAACAGGGACCGTTCGGCGAAAGCTGATGCAGGAACCTGTACGAGGATCACACAGGCTTCCTTCACGAGGATCATCTTGAGCAATTGGAGGGAGCCGCCCATCTGCTTCGCGCTTTATGCGCAAGGATTCACAGGGACAATTTGAATCTGCAGGAAGAAATGTCACGCCTACGTTCGGATCGATTGTGGTAAAGGGATAGTTTGCGATTTCCACAGCACTTTCAGTCAAGGCTGCAAAAGCGGTCGATTTGCCGACGTTGGGTTTTCCGACCAACCCAATGCGCATGCTCACTCTTCCTCATCCCAGTCATCACTGATGACATCAATTTCTGTGTCGGGACCGGCCCCGGCTGCAATCAACTGACGAATTGTGGTTGATCCTGGAGTGAGAGCAATCCTATTCACTGCCTGTGCTGAGGGTTCGTCGGTACCGAGGGGAGACCCGCTGAAGTTACCACGAATCATGTTAATCATCATCATAATTGATGCAATCGAGACTGCATAGAATGCGATGGATGCAAGAACTTCAAGCGTATTAGTTGCACTCATGTCGATGAGTTCAGGATCAATCCCATCGTTGGCCACCGCGGCTGCATCATAGGCGGCTTTGACCATGCTTGCGCCCATGCTGAAGAGGAAAGCAAGAGTCGCGCCTCCTGCGATTAACCACATGGTTGTACGGCTGGTTTCGTCCGAATCCAATGAACGACCAGATGCCGAGGGGAAGCAAGTGATGACGCCCCCCCAAGCAATCATGCCCATGCCACCCCAAAGGAAGAGCATGTTCATGGAAGCGGATAGATGCTGAATTTCACCTGCAGAATGAGCATCAGAGCCGACGAACAGGTGTCCAATTGCACTACCGACGGTCATGACCATACCAATCAAAACGGCGGTGGCAGCAGGGTTCGAAGATGCATTACCCCAATTTGAGCGGGCCGTCTGAAGAACATTTCCAGCTGCAGCTAGAATCGGAACCATGCTCGCCGCAAAGAGAACCGTAAGCATTGCACTGTCACCTATCGAGGTGTGAGCTACTCCATCAATCCCAATTGGACTCAATGTGACGAAGGTCATGAATACAGTAGCACCGGCAAGAGTGCGGCTCCAAAGGGGAGTTCCTGAGGCGAATGGGGCCACATAGAGGGCCACTGCAAGGCCGCTTGCAAGCATAGGCAAGATGGCCATGCTCTCAAGCACTGCATCATGCAAGTCGAGAACGAAATCTGCGGCGCACATGATGAGTGGAAGGGCCAGACCACCGATGATGAGCCATTGGCTGGGCATCACGGTGTCGTTGGTTCTTCGACCTAATGTCAGCAGGTGATTTGCAAGAATTGCGAGCATGACCAAGATAGAAATGACGCCTGCAGCTGAACTGAGTAGGTCACCCCATGAGCTGTTTGTGTGATCGCTGACAAAGCCAAGGAACAACGACATTGAAAATGCGTATGAGACCAAAACGGCGTTTGTATCGCTAGCAAGACCCACACCGGATAAGCGACCATTGATGTGTAAACCTGCACCAATCAACAGCATGAGAATACCACCACTTGCTGCCCCATAAGCAACATTTTGCACGGTCGCAGCAGAAGGTTCGTAGTAGATGCTCGACAGGCTCGCAATCGCATCAGGTTCGTGAGCCATCCACATGCCAATGAAGGTGAATGCTGCTCCAATACTGGTCCAAAGCATGCCATGCATCATCCATGCAACCGTACCTGAGCCACTGCGACCTTCAAAGAGGTCTGCACCCGGACCAAGCGCTTTTTCCATGAAAAAATCAGTCATGTCCCGAATCAGTTCTTGGAAAATGGGAACGCCTCGATTAACGAGAACGACAATGAGTAGGAATCCGGCCCAAACTGTAATCAAATCAACAAGTAGCATTCATTACACCTCCTAATCCTCAAGCGCTCCTCCAAGCACATTTGCGAAAATCATACCAAATCCAACAAGGATTCCAATCAAGAAAATCCAGATTCCGCTGTTGGCTAAACCACTGAGGAGTGATACTACGTCTCCAAGGGCTGGAATGTCCGAACCAGGGAACAAAACACCGTACAAAATCAGAAGTGCCATCGCACCGAGAATGCTGACGACCAAGAGTACTTTGGCCATGGCTGGTTCATCTTCTCCAAGCGTGACATCGGGTAGCATCGATTCATCAAACATTTGTGCACACACCAGAATTGCCCTACGGGCAAATCGGCCACTGGTAGAGCGCACATAAGCGTTCGGCGAAATGAAGGACTTCAGAAGCGTACTGATTCAGGGTGAAAGGAGTGCTTCAATCGGGTCTAGACGGCGATCAATTCCACTTCCAAGAGGAATCGGAAGGGATGTATCAAGTTCAATCTCGGCCTTCCATTGAGATTCACACTCACAGGACAGGCCCTCAAACTCCAATAAAGAACCTGATACTGAATATCGCTCGATTGCAGCGGCAACCTCCTTGTCACAACGACCACAATTGTGTGCTCCACGGACTGAACCAGCTGCCGTTGGATGAACAATCAATCGAGAGCGGGAAGGTTTTCCCTCGGGATGGATGTCATCATGCACATTTCGAATCATTTGAACTAGGGACCAAAGCCAAGGTGGTCGATATTCGCGATGACGGAAAATTCGATCTACGATGGTACGCTTTTGGATGTTCATTGGATTGACACTGATTTCATCACTATCTGCAGCAATTTCTTGAATCCATTTTGTGGTGTGCTGAAGTGCATCTCCTTCAGACATGAATGGTGGTTTGAACAAAAGATACGATTTGGCACGCAAACCGTGTCGCTGCAAGGTATCGACCGCCCTTTTCCAAGTCTTTGTTCGGAACCCCTTGTTGCAGTGAAATTTCAGCACTTCATCATCATATGCCTCAAGTCCGATGGCTACGGTACAGCCCGGATGTTTTTCCGCCACCCATGCAATCTTTTCTTCATGGCAAAGGTGGGCTTGAGCTTCGACAATCAGATGCTTGCCCATCGCAGCGGTTTCAGTCAGCACTGTTTCCTGCCAATCAACTGGGTTCTCCTCGTCTTCAAAGAATGTACCAGAGGTGTAGACTTTGACCATGTCACAGCCTTCGAAGTTGTTCAGTTGATTCTTGGCAGCCAACCATTGTGCATGCAAGTTGAGACTGGTGACATCATCACGAACATCATTGAAATAACCACAGAAGGTACACCCTGATTTCCACCACCACTGACAGCCTCGAGTGCGTAGGATGACTGTTGCTGCAGTGCAAGGTGTACCATCCGGCATACGCTCAGGAGTGGTGTAAACTGTGGCCGGTTCATCGGCATTCCAACCTTCTCGAATCCGGATTGATTCGATGGCATTCTCGGGGGCTTTAACCAAATGATGCAGCTTAACCGCTTTGCCTGGAATCGAAACCAAGCCGGCTGTGACCGCATCTGCCATGCCCCTTCCGGGCAATCATTCCGTTTTGAATCCCTCTATTGGTTCAAAATGGTCGGGTGTGGCGTTATAGGCTGGTTTGCGCTGCCCCCACCATGAGTGAAGTTGCCGTTGCAGAAAAAACGGAGGCAAATGAAAAGGCCGTAAAGGGTTGGTATTTCTTCGATTGGGCCAATCAAGCCTATGCCCTCACTGTGATGACGGTGATTGCGCCTGCATTGATGGCAAATTTGTACAACAAAGCAACCGGTACACAGACTGGTGACTCATTTTATGCAACCATTCTAACGCTGTCAATGATTTTCGTCGTATTGACCGCACCTGCATTGGGTGTGATTGCAGATCGAATGCCAATCAAAAAGAAGTTGCTCAAATGGTATACTGCCGCAGGTATCGTATTTTGTGCATTGATGGGCGCAGCACCCTACTTCGGTTCGGACGGATACATCGTACTCGCAGTCATGTTCACCATTGGTACAATCGGATTTACTGGTGGCAACGTGATTTACTACTCATTCATGCCCTATCTAGGATCTCGAGATGAACAAGATAAATTGTCAACTTGGGGCTATATCTACGGATTTGCAGGAGGATCTTTGTTACTCATCTTCCACCTGATTCTTCTTCTCGGTCCATTCAATTGGGATACGGACTTCAAACTTGCAGTGATTTTCGTGACCTCTGCACTGTGGTGGTGGGGTTTTGGAGCACTGATTTTCAAGTGGACACCAGAGCCGGAGATTCCTTCCGAATTGGAATGGTATAGTTTGGGTGAAAATAACTTCAAACGTGTGATGGGGGCATCAAAGCTTGCCTATGGTCAAGTTTTCAAGACTGCAAGAGAGATTCGCAAATTCAAGGTTCTCGCATTCTTCTTACTTGCCTATTTGTTGTTCTACGATGGTGTGAATACAATTGCAAGCATGGCGAGCGCGTTCGGTGAATCGGTCTTGAGAATCGACCCCAGCATGAATATCATGCTCTTGTTAACAGTGAACATAGTTGCTGTACCGATGACATTCGTGTTCGGAAAACTCGCTGCTGCAAGAGGCACAAAATTTGCGTTGATGGTTGCACTTCTGATTTACTGTGCTGTATCTGTTACTGCTGCCGGGTTTGCACCTTTAGAATTGGAAGGAGAAGAAGATGCTGAGCGTTATGATTTCCAATTTGAGTGGAACAATGAGACGGGTATGTATGACATGAACACATTGTATGACCGAGGGTTTGAGGGTTGGATTGCCGAAGATTCTGAAGGTGATGCGGCATTCCGTGATGCCTTCCAAGCACATTTCCCTGAAACCGATTATTCTGTTGAAGATGCGGGTGATAGTACCCTGGGTACAGGCTTGATGGTCTGTGTATTCATTTTGGCCATGGTCGGATTATTGGGCCTTGGAATCAAGTGGATTCAAGAGCGGGAAATGGGAATCATGGGATTACTTGCAGCATTCTTGTTGGTTGGTGTAGGGATATTCGGTGCATCCTTCCTTGCCGATCAAGCAAAGGTGGAGGAAAAGGAAATCAAGTCGATTTCTGAAGACGATGCGATTGCATTGGTAGCAGCATTTGATGACGCCAGTGATCATCGATTCTCGATCATTATCATTGGTGGAAATGAAACCATTTCTGGGGCAGATGAAATTGGTGATCGACATCCTACCAAGTTGGACCAAGGAGGTCCTGTTGATTCATGGGCAATCACCATGCGTAATGTGGTTTGGGAACCACTGGGCATTGGAGTCTCACTACAATGGATTATTCTCGGTATGTTTGTCGGTTGTGCCATGGGTTCAGCCGGTGCACAAGCACGCTCAATGTTCTCGATGTTGACACCGAAAACCCGGGCTTCTGAATTCTACGGATTCTTTGGATTCCTTGGCAAGTCTGCGGCCATGATCGGGACCGCTTTGTATGCAATCGCGAGTACGGCCTTTGACAGTCGAGTGGCACTGTTGACCATCACCGTCGTAATCTTAGCCGGAACTTATCTGACCAGTCGAGTCGATCTTGAGGAAGGAATACGTGTCGCGCGGGAAGAGGACGAACGGAACGAAGCCCTTGGCATGGAGTCGTGATTGAATGTCAAAGCCGATGAAAAATTTCGGCATTGTTCAGGCGGTCTTGTCAACACTCGCCATGCCCTGTGGTTTCTTGGTTTGGGGCATGGCTGCGATCCCCGGTATCTGGATGTTCCATGAAGCTGGAATCGCATACGATGGTTGGCATCAACTCGCGGCTCAAGGTGCTGCCATTGGCATGGGCCTGTTGATTTGGTGTATCCTTGATTTGTTCATTCTAGGGATCTTTGGTCTCATTTTAAGGCCGAAATCTGTCGCTGCCCAAGCTCCTACGCAGAGTTGGTTGACCATTCGCTGGGCTTTCATGTCCCTCTTCCATCGACTTGCAAACCCTTCTTTGCAGTGGATGGTTCCATCCTTCATTGGTGACTTCTACTTCCGAATGATGGGGATGAAAATAGGCAAGGGTGCACAGATTGTTTCTCCAATCGTAAATGATTGCTATATGGTAGAGGTGGGTTCGAAAACCATTGTTGGAGGGGGTGCTGTCATCAATGGACATTTGTTTGAGAAAGATGGGATTCACTTGGCACCGGTGAAGATTGGTTCACGATGTGTGATTGGGACCAGTGCACAAATTAATCCGGGATGTGTGATTGGCGACAAAGCCGTCATTGCATCTCGAGCTGTATTGCCAAAACACACCGTGGTACCCCCAGGCGAAGTTTGGGGAGGCATCCCCGCAAAATGCATCCGAAAGGCGGATGGATCTAAGCCTGAGTAAACAGTATACTGGTTCCTGCTTGAACAAACTCACCCTTGGGATATTCAGGGTTTTCAGCGTGAGCCCCAATCACATTGGGCGTGAATTCTGTAGCGGGGACACGTACATCAACACGACTTCCCAGTCGGATCATGCCATATCTCTGACCGCGACGCATCTCATCCCCTTCACCGGACCAAGGTGCAATGGATCGAGCCAACATACCACTGATTTGAGTCGATTCAACACGCAAACCATCATCGCGCTCAAACACGGTTCGGACGCGTTCATTCCATGCCGACTCCTTTCGATAAGCGGGGATGAATGGGCCTCGACGCAATCCCTTACCTGTACGATGTTCCATGCGCACGATTGTGCTGGCGACTGGGGCACGATTGACGTGAACATCGAATGGGGACATGAAAACGGCAATTCGCCATGCATCCGTTTCAGACTCCTCGCCTTCGGGAACCGCCTCCCATCGCTGCTCGTTAGGAAACTTTAGCGGATTTTCGCAAGGTGATTCATGCCAATCCCCAGTCAACTCATCATGGATGGAGGATTCATCTTTGGTAGGTCGTCGACCGATGGCTCGCTCTCGAACAACAAACATGATGTGGCCGTCAGCAGGAGAGACGACTATTCCCTTATTCTTGGGAATCGGCCGATCAGGATCACGGTAGAAGTTGGCCACAATCGCCGTGAAAATAAAACAAATCATCCCGAAGACGTGTCCCATTCCATCCAAATCATCGACAAGAATGGCAATCGCTTCAATCGCGATTCCCATGAATAACCAAGTCAAGGTCGGTAGAGTGCCACCTCGGGCGAAGACGCCCATTTGGCTCACTCCTCTTCTTCGTTGGAGCGGTTCAGAACTCCATCATCCTCTAAGTCATCGGCAATCTCTTTGACCATGCCAGCAGCTTCTTCGGGGGGAGCGCTAAGAATTTCATCGAGACGATCTTTGAGGGCCCGCTGCATGTGGGTAGACTTGCGTTCTGCCTCGACTGCATTCTCAATCATATCGTAACGTACCTTGATTGCTTTGTTCAAATCTTCAAAGATTTGCATGTGACTGACATACCAATCGTCACGAGCCTTCATCTCAGCAACAGCGAGACGCAGGTCGCCGTCCAACTCTTCTGCAATTTCGAAAACACGTGCCAGTCGATCTTTCTCTCGAGTGTACTTTTCTTCCATCTTCTCAAGTTCGGGCTCGAGGTGCTCAATTCGCTTGGTTGCCTTCGCATGATCAAGTTCCAAATCACGGACACGATTGTCCTTCTCTGAAAGGAGTTGCTCTAGACCTTCTCGATCAATTTCCTTGTCGATGACTTCCTTCTCGAGAACCTCAATTTCGGCACGCAGTCCAACGATATCGCGCTCTTGTTGTTCATACGCATCGTAGAGTTTTACCAGGCGCTCAGTTTCGTCACTAAGACGGTCTTCCAACTGTCGAATACGCAGCTCAGGAGTGACTGTTCCGGAATCACCATCAGTGTCAGACATTGTATCCCTCGGTACATCGCACCGATTGCCCTGTCTTATAACCCGCTCCCTAAAGGGAGCAGAATGTTGGGAACACTATGTGTTCCCGAAAAGTATCATCGAGCATTGAGCGAGGCAATGGCCGCAGCAAGACAGGTCGTCACGGCTTTTGTAGCAGGAATGTGCAGTTTTTCATCGGGCCCGTGGGCATTTCCTCCGGGTCCGAGGCTGCCGGTCACAAGGAAATCTGCATTGGGGAATTTCTCTTGCATCATGGCAAGGAATGGAATGGTTCCGCCCTCGAAGAAAACTTGCATTGGGTTGCCAAAGGTGGCGAGACTCGCTTCATTGAGAGCAGAACGGAAGGTTGCGCTCATGGCTGGAGCCGAGAAACCGTTTGCGGCGGCATCGGTTGAGAATGTAACATGGGCCCCATGAGGCGGATTTGACTCGAGAGCAGAGACCATGGCCGCTTGTGCAGAATCTGCATCAACTCCGGGTGGAATTCGCATGCTGAGCTTCAAGGAAGTATGGGTTCGCAAGACATTTCCCGCGTCTTTCAACGAAGGCATTCCATCCACACCAGTGACCGATAAAGAGGGGCGCCAGTTTCCGGATAGGACGATCTCTGAAAGCCCCGGTGTCTGAGGTTCGACTCCATCCAATGTGGGGAAATCTGTCCATACATTTTCGCCGAGAACATCGGCAATTCCTTGGGCTTCATTTTGGACTTCATCCGAAATATTGGTACTCAACTCGGGCAGGAGAATTTGTCCCGTTTTCTCGTCCTCAATTCGGCTGATGATTGAACGGGCAATTCGGAAGGAGGAGGGGATGATTCCACCCGCCATTCCAGAATGAACGCCTTCTTTGCTAACTCCGACTCGGAGTGTGCCCCCAATCAGCCCCCTCAGGCTAGTTGTGACCCACAATCGCTCGTAATCACCTGCACCTGAATCCATAACGACCACCAAGTCTGGTGTACCAAGAATTTCGGAGAGTTCATCGAGGTAAGCGGGAAGATCATACGAACCGGATTCCTCACAGGTTTCGATTAGGAAGGTAGCTTTGGGATGAGGAATTTTGTGCTGCTGCAGTGCTAAAATCGAGAGGATGCTGAGATAACCACCGTATCCGTCGTCGACACTCCCTCGGCCATAGAGCCAAGGATCTTCACGAACAGGGGTCCAAGGGCCTTTGCCTTCCGACCAACCCGTAAACGGTGGCTGTTTGTCGAGATGGCTGTAGAACAGAACTTCGCCGTCTCCTGAACCCTCGATGGTCACCGTGAGTACAGGAGTTCTATCCTCAATTCGATGGACATTGCAAGACATCCCTTCCATGGGCAATGTGCCCAACCACTTGAGGAATAGATCGATGGTATCATCCAGGTAGCCATGGGCTGCCCAGTCCTCATCAAACGCAGGAGAAAGGGCAGGGATTTCGATGAATTCAGCCAAACTGTCCAATGCATGTGATTCCCACTGTTCGTCAACCCAACCATGAATGGATTCAAGGTCAATGCTCGCCATGTTCTTGCGAGTTTGATTTGATGCAAAAGTACTGCTCTTATTCAGGTTCGGATATAGGTCTTGAGAAAAAGCGAATATTGGTTAGACTCATAGGGCAATCACATTCAACTTCAAGGTCCTCTTCAAGGGTCAATTTACCAAGTGTTGAAAGTAGTGACTCGAGATCGCTAATCGATGATTCAATTTCTGCTTCAGTCATGGTAATCATACGCCCAGTTGTTGCACACAAAATAGCAGGCGGGAGCACTTCTCTGTGTGGAATATTCAGCTGTTTTCTTGCCTCTTCTTGACGAATGAGGGCGACAGTGTACAACGCCAATTGCATCCTATAATCGTCCAACATCGATTGTTCTGCGGGGTGCCGCGATTCGCCTGTAGCCTCCAATAATGGGTGATTCCAACCTGCATACAGGTGCGCTGCTCCTGTAGTTTTCAAATCGACGGCACGTATTGCCCCATTCCCATCTTCCATTTGGGTACACAGAACCAAATCTGCAATTCCAGATACTGAGAACATGAATTGCTCAATGTGGGCGACGGGGTGAGGACCGTAAGGAGTCCACGATTGCTCGTTTACATCGATTTGAATCGGAA
Source organism: Euryarchaeota archaeon UBA602 (assembly GCA_002498455.1). Taxonomy (GTDB): domain Archaea; phylum Thermoplasmatota; class Poseidoniia; order Poseidoniales; family Thalassarchaeaceae; genus MGIIb-P. The sequence continues at coordinate 3,499 of DAHO01000012.1, read as the reverse complement.
TTTGCAAACTGAATGGCCACTCTGTACGTAGACCCTCAACTCGTTCATTGTTCCATTTGTCCCCCGAAGAGAGGGTACCCAACGGACCCTGCTTAACCGCCACTGACATTTGTTTTAGCAAAGACTTGAGCGCATCCGGATCCGCATCGGCAGGCATCAATTCCTTGAGTACGGATTCAATCACGCTGTCATCGGTAAGCAAGTCTGGACTCGCCTGAGTCCATTGAGGCGGTAATGGAGTACTCAATTCAAAGTCAATACTCGGCGTTTGTAAACCAATTTCGACAATTCGATGAAAGATTGAACCGATGACATTGGCTGGAGGCAATCCTAGTTTCTCCGCAGCTGGTGTTGCATTGGAATCCATCTCTAATTGATATTCAGTCGGCGAGAGACCCAATCTTAACAACTGCAAATAGCAACGCGGACAGGATAATGCCTTGTCCAATTGATGGGGTGATATTTTGCTGCTTCGTGTTCTTGTTGGTGAATGTATGGTTTGTCTAGTCTGAACTTCCTCGTACGCGATTTCAGCAACTTCATGTAGACGTGACATTCGAACCAATGGACTCACACTTTGATTTGATCCTGAGAGTTCAGAAACGTGGCTGTGGATTGCGAAGGGCATTGACTGTGTTTGAATTACATGACGACCCTCATCATTGGGCTGCCATCCCATTGCATCCAGCCACATGTGACCAAATGTTGGCATAGGAACAGAGCGTGGTTTAATCGAAATCTGATTGCCACTGCGAATCGAATCATTCGGGGCACCTGCTAGTATGAGGATGTCCTTTACGCGTGTGCAAGCGACGTAAAACAATCGTCTGGCTTCGGCTTGAATCTGTGCCTCCTGCAATGTTTTCGCCAGCGTCCATACGCCACTATCCAGATTCGGATGAGATTTCCATGGGCGAGGATTCGATGCAAATAAGCTAGGAGTTGCAATCACTCGTTGCCGCAAATCGTGATTGATGTTGCCCTGGCCCTCGCTGAATAGGCCACCGACAATCACACATTTTCGTTGCAACCCCTTGGAACCATGAATGGTCATGATTTGCACGGAATCGGAATTTGAATATCCCGAGGATGTCAAATCATTTCCAGCAACATCAGCAAGGTGTGTGATACGATCAGAGAGGAGAATTGGGTCTCCACCAACCTCTTTCGATTGGGATTCAACCAGATTTAGGAACTGTTCAGCATCATTACGTTCAGAAGGTCTAGGGTGAGCTACCAATAGATCACTGTGATTCAGTGTATCACTGAGTGAGGCAATCACAGTACCTCTGTGAGATGATTGTACCCAATTTTCAACCAATGCCCGATGAGGGCCTTCAGGAAGCATATTCGCTAGTCGTTCAATCAGATTCTCCCCCGGCTTAGAACCTAACAGGAATGATTGCAATTCTCCATCGTTCAGACCAACAAGGCATGAACAGGCTACTGTTCCTGCAGCATGACGGTTTGTGGGTCTTGCTAACCACTGTGTGAGTCCAAGTAGTGGACGGACAATTGGACGGGTTAGCAATCCTCCCTCTTTGTCCGCAGTCGCAGGAATCCCTGCAGCCTCCAAGCGGGACATCAAATCACTAAGATGGGTTCGACTAGGTATCAGGACAAGGATATCTCCAGGCGAGATTGGTTCTTGTTCCGGCTGAACCACGTCTCCAATACTTGTTGTTTGGCCATCGATTAACGCTCGTATTCTGGCTGTTATCAGGGCGTTTTCCATTTCACTTGATGTCCCGGTGGTAAATGGGTCAAGTCCTTGCGTCAAGTCATGCTCGGGATGCCCTGATTGAGGATTACTTGCTGGAAGAAGCCATTCAAATCGCCCTTCTGCATGCGCCCTCGCAGGAATCAATGCCTGAGGACGTGCATACCAATCACCTGAAAGTCTGTCATAATCCGGTGAAAAAATATCATCCCACCATTGGTTCATCTGATTGAGTAATCCAGCTGCAGTTCGGTAGTTCACGACTAATTCGACATGACCCTGTGAACGGGCAAGGGCATCAACCTGTCTGGTACTCCCTTTTTCCATCTCATCAAAACGCTGCCATGCAGCGTCTGCTTTACTTCGAGATTCAGGTAAATCAGTAGCGGTCGCAAATCCACCATCTGCACTGTACCTTGGATCTCTAGCAGCATTCTTTCGTCGCAACTCAGGTTTGCGAGTTAACGCGGGTTCACTGTTAAATTCATACGTATTGATATCTCGAAGTGCGTTTCCGAAATCAACGAAACCAGATACCTGTGCTTGTCTAAACGCGTAGATACTTTGCTTACGATCCCCGACACAACAAATGGTTGGCTGCCAAGGTGTGTCGGGTACATTGTATCCATCAGGCAGATTTCTTGGGCCCCATAGTCGACCCAAAAGTCGCCATTGTTGCGCTGAGTTGTCCTGGGCTTCATCAATGATGAATGCCCGATAACGTGAACGAATATTTTGCAGCCTAGTATACCTTGTTTGTAAGTCTGCGAGTAGACGCTTGGCTTCGGCAATATCTAACCCCACAGATTTCGGATCCGCAACAAAGCCTTCCAACATCGAAAGCGCTTCTATGATATGATCGTCTCTCCAAGATTCCTCGGATAAATGGTCCAATACATTGACCACTTCCACCGGATATTCAGAACGCATGATTCTGGGACACCGAGCCAACAATAAATCGGCGGCCAGTGATGCAATATCATCGAATTCATGGACACTTTGTCTCACTTTCAATTCGTGTAAAAGGTCGAGCAGTGAACGATGACAAATCAGCATATCTTGGAAATGATTGACTTCTTCATCTATACCAATCGCCAACTGTGGTTGAGGTGGGGAATACGGCAATGGAGATTGAATCTTGTTCGGTATTAAACCCGGAATATCAGGCATGTATGGAATCTCGAATGTAGAATTATCGAGGAGAAAGAGCGCTCTAGCCAATGGTCGTAAAGTTCTGCCAGAGGCATTGCTCCAAATTTCAGCAATATCCGAACCCAACTTTTTCGCATCTTCCTTTGCTTTTGTATCGTCTACATTACCCCAAGTCGCAATCCCGCGTGGCCATTCTGCTGAATTAACCAGGTTTCCGCCACTGAAGGCACTAACTTTCGATGTTTGATGTGAAGATGTGGTACAGGTTACCATGCACAAACCATGCAACCAAAGCCACCGGTTCCAGCGTGTTGGTGGTGGACCGGTATCGACCATTTCGACCAGAGTCTGGAAGCGTGAACCGTTTTGCAGGGCGTTGGCGACATCAAGATCGTGACCATGTGTCCTTACATGATCAACCCATTTCAAACAGGCTTGATGAATCTCTGTGACAAAGGCTTCGAACTGATGATCAGAAGGAGCAATGATTTCGTCGACTAACTGTCGAACATTTGTGTCATTGATACTTCCACCTGACTCCAGACGTCTAGCCACACTATCAACGAAAATACGGTTTGAGAGCAAAGAGGAGAGTACGGTTTGAACCTCTCTGCGACTACCAAATCT
>DAHO01000017.1:23729-43208 GCA_002498455.1 Euryarchaeota archaeon UBA602 | reverse complement strand
CTACGTCTCTTGGTTGCCTCTAGCTCACGTCTTTGGACAGGTCGCTGACAACCATCTTTGGGTCCGTGACGCACTACACCTTCACGTGGTGGACAATGCCTTGCATGCAGTTGATTATGCGAAGAAAGTGCAACCTGCGCTATTCATCGGTGTTCCACGAATATACGAGAAGGTCTACTCAAACCTGAAGAGCACCTTGGATTCCAAAGCCGTCATCCGAATTGGATTGAAAATCCCTGGGCTGAAAAAGGTCTTGCAAAAGGCAGTCAAGCGAAAGATTGGGATGGTCAACTGCAAGTACGCGATTACCGGTGCTGCGCCCATTAACCCAGACATCCTGAAACTCTTCCATCAAATCGGTGTTCCACTGTATGAAGGGTATGGGATGACCGAGACAACTGCGGGTGCTTCAATCAACTACAAGGGCAATGTCAAGATTGGTTCTGTAGGTCGAACACTCCCCGGAACTGAACTCAAGACCGACACTGATGGAGAGATTATGTTCCGAGGTCGGCACGTGATGAAGGGGTACTACAACAACCCTGAAGCCACTGCTGAAGTCATGGATGGCGATTGGCTTCGCTCCGGTGACATCGGGAAAATTGACTCTGATGGATTCGTAACCATTACTGGAAGAAAGAAGGAATTGTACGTCAGTTCCGGTGGCAAGAACATCGCACCTTTGGTCATCGAGGAAACCATGAAGGGAATTCCATTGATTTCACAATTCTTCTTGGTTGGGGATGCACGCAAGTACTGCAGTGGTCTAGTCACCCTAGACGTCTCGGCCATTTTGCGCGACAAGTTCGGCATGGATGGCGCACACCTACCCAAGGATCCAGCCAAGCAAATCGCTCTACTAAATGAACAAGGGCACCAACTTTCTGAATACACAGACAGTCCAGAGATTCATGCTGAGATTGAGTCACAAGTCATGGAATTGAACAAGCAATTCGCTCCTCCAGAGCAAGTCAAGAAGTTCACCATCTTACCACGAGATTTCACCGTCGATGATGGCGAGTTGACACCGACCCTGAAGATTCGTCGGATTCAAATTCGTGAAAACTGGTCGGATGAAATCGAGCAGATGTACGCGTGAAACCAAACCTCTCGCGCATGCGCACGGTGGCCTACGGCCACCGCCGATGCACTCAAGCGTTGTATTGAACTCGGTATTGCATGGCGACTGGAGCATCTGCACCATCCACTGATGACCTCAGCAGCGCCTTTGACGCCTCGGGGATTCCTCTACGTGTGGTTACTGCAGCCTCACTGTTTGATGGACACGATGCAGCAATCAACGTCATGCGTCGATTGATTCAAGCTGCGGGCTGTGAAGTGATTCACCTCGGCCATGACCGTAGTGCACTCGATGTCGTCAAGGCTGCGATTGAGGAAGACGCTCATGCCGTTGCGCTGACCTCTTACCAAGGTGGACATATGGAATATTTCACCTACATACGGGAGTTACTCGATGCAGCTGGACGCGAAGACATTCGTATCTTCGGCGGAGGTGGTGGGACCATCACTCCACCCGAAATTCGCGACCTACACACGGCAGGGATTACCCGAATCTATTCCCCTGATGATGGCCGACAAATGGGATTACTCGGTATGATTGATGACTTGGTCAAGCAAGCGAGTGAATGCAATCTATTGGCACAGAGTGTCGGCTTGGACAAACCGGTCACACCCGAACAACGACAGAAGGTTGCAAGACTCATTTCAATGGCTGAAAATGCGGACCCTGTGTCTTTTGCTCAAGCACTGAAAAACTGCCGTAGTCGGCCGATTGAAACCCGCGTCCCTGTGATTGGATTCACAGGGACTGGTGGTGCAGGTAAATCCAGTTTGCTGGATGAATTGATGCGGAGAATCACCACTCAAAATCCGCAACTCAATGTTGCATTGCTCTGTACCGACCCGACTCGAAAGCGCACTGGTGGAGCCTTGTTAGGTGATCGAATTCGAATGAATACGTTGGTCAGTGACCGACTCTTCATGCGGAGTTTGGCCAGTCGAGCCAGTGGTAAGGAACTCTCGGAAAAGACCAGAGAGGCCATCGAGGTTTGTCAGGCGGTTGGTTATGATCTCATCTTTGTGGAGACCAGTGGAATCGGCCAAGGTAGCGACGCGATTGCCGATGTCAGTGATCTCAGCCTGTATGTGATGACCAGTGAATTTGGTGCTCATACGCAATTGGAGAAAATCGAGATGCTCGATGTGGCGGATCTTGTAGTCCTGAATAAGTTCGAAAAACGAGGCGCTGAAGATGCACTGCGCGCAATTCGAAAGCAGGTCAAGCGGAATCGAAACTTGTTCGAAATGGACGATGCGGCACTTCCAGTGATTCCTACCATCGCCAATCAGTTCGCGGATCCAGGTGTTGATTTACTCTGGGAGCGACTTTCACAAATGTTATCCGAGCGGCATGGGATGATTCTCGCTGCTCGCCAACCACAATTGCCTGAGAGCGGCATGCCTGAACCTCAGCACATTATCCCACCAGAGCGAATTCACTACCTCGCAGATATTTCTCGTACCGTTCGAGACTACCATTCACGAACCGGTGAAATGGCTCAGAAGGTTCGCTTAGTGCAACAGTTGGAGGCCACTGCACGTCACATGTCGAGTTTGGCTGATGGAACAGGTAGCACGTTGTCCACTGGAGCGGCAGCGGCGGTAGCCGACATCCGTATCCAAGCAGATGAGATTCGAAATACAATCCACCCCATGGTCTGGTCGATGATTTCTGGATACGAAGAAAAAGCTGCACAGTATCGTAGTGGAACCTACACTTACCAAGTCAGAGGACGCGACTTCTCCGTAGAGACTACGACCGAATCTCTAGCCCACTCAAGCATTCCAAGGGTGGCCTTACCAAACTTTGCTGATGCAGGGGATTTGCTTGGATGGCTACGGCGTGAAAATGTACCAGGGACCTTCCCGTACACCGCCGGGGTATTTCCCTTCAAGCGGGCTGATGAATTGCCCACTCGAATGTTTGCCGGTGAGGGGCCCGCTTCTCGAACAAACAAGCGATTCCACTATCTCTCCAAGGGTGAAGATTACGCCCGATTGTCAACCGCTTTCGATAGCGTCACCTTGTATGGAAGAGACCCACATACTCGGCCTGACATCTATGGCAAAGTTGGCGAATCCGGTGTCAGTATCTACACTGTAGACGAGATGAGTACACTGTTCGATGGATTCGACCTATGTGATCCCAACACCAGTGTATCGATGACGATCAACGGACCCGCTGCGATTATCCTCGCGATGTTCTTCAATGCAGCCATTCGCCAACAGGTCGCCAAGTTTAGCGAAGAGAATGGGCGTGACCCAACCGAAGAAGAGCACGCAGAGATTTCACAGAAGACTTTGCAGACGGTTCGAGGAACGGTACAGGCTGACATCCTCAAGGAGGACCAAGCGCAGAACACCTGCATCTTCTCGACGGAGTTCAGTCTCAAGCTGATGGGGGATGTGCAGCAGTTCTACATCGATCGAGGGGTGCGAAATCACTACTCTGTCAGCATCTCAGGTTATCACATCGCTGAGGCGGGTGCCAATCCAATCAGCCAACTCGCATTCACGCTTGCAAACGGCTTCACCTACGTCGAATACTATCGAAGTCGTGGCATGGACATCGATTCCTTCGCACCCAACCTTTCCTTCTTTTTCTCCAATGGATTGGATCCAGAATATACCGTAATTGGGCGTGTCGCTAGACGAATTTGGTCGGTTGCGATGCGAGATTTGTATGGCGGCAATGAGCGTTCTCAGAAATTGAAGTATCACATCCAGACATCGGGTCGTTCACTTCACGCTCAGGAAATCGACTTCAACGATATTCGAACCACATTACAGGCACTACTGGCAGTTCAAGACCAGGCCAACAGTTTGCATACCAACGCGTACGATGAGGCGATTACCACACCCACCGAAGAAAGTGTTCGCCGAGCCTTGGCCGTCCAACTCATTGTCAACAAAGAGAGTGGCTGGACCAAGACCGAAAATCCACTCCAGGGTTCTTTCATCGTGGATGAATTGACCAATCTTGTCGAAGAAGCCGTCCTGACTGAGTTTGAGCGGATCGCTGAGCGCGGTGGTGTTCTCGGTGCCATGGAAACCATGTATCAGCGCGGTAAAATCCAAGATGAGTCACTGTACTATGAGGAGCAAAAGCACTCTGGAGAATTGCCCATCACCGGTGTCAACTTCTTCGAGAATCCGAATGCTGCAGCGTTCGATGAGTCCAGTGCAGACGACTTCGATATGGAATTGGCTCGTGCCACACCTGAGGAAAAGCAGGGCTGTCTATCTCGCCTCGCACAATTCCACAAGACTCATGCCCATGCGACACCCGAAGCGTTGGCTCGTCTGCAAGATGTCGCACGAACCGGAGGCAATGTCTTTGCCGAACTGATGGAAACCGTGAAAGTTGCAAGCTTGGGTCAAATCACAGACGCATTGTTCGAAGTCGGTGGTCAATACCGCCGTAACATGTGAGGAGAAACGACATGCCACAAGGAAAAGGAACTCAAGATAAACCATTCAAAATTTCACCATCACAATTGGGTTCTTTTTGTGATTGTGCTTGCTGCTATTGGTTGGAACATAATGCAGGAATCAAAAAACCAACTGGTATTATGGCTGGACTGCCAATAGGTATCGACACAACATTCCGAACATACTATCGAAGACACGCAGATGCTGGTACGGTACCAACCGAAATATCTTCAGATCCAAGATTCAAAGGTTGGACAATGTCTTCAGATGTAGACTTGGTAAGCAAAAGAATACAATTAGATCCAAAGGACCATATTATTTCGAAGAAAGGATGTCATTACACATTATTCGGAACGATGGATGAAATGTTGGTCGATGACAATGGACTAAACGTAATTGTCGATTTCAAGACCAAGGCTTCAAAGAAATCATCGGATAAAGGTCCGCACCCTTCTGCTATTCGCCAAATGGCAGCATATGCATGGATTATGGAATCAAATTCAATCCCTGTCAGGGATGAAGCATATCTCGCTCATTTGTATCCGGTAAATGCAACAGATGGGCCAATGGTTGAATTCTCAAGGGACTTCTTCGCAGTTGATGTGTCCTCTACTGAACGAAAAGTAATCCAGAATCTCATGCAAGAAGTTGCTGAATGCCTTGAAGGACCTGAGCCCGGGAGAAATTCGGATTGCGAACACTGTCAGTACCGAGCTTAGTCGCTAGACTCCTCGGGCGTCATCTTGTCCCACAACATGACGCCCAGCAAGGCACCTAGGATGGGTCCTACGGTGTAAATGACGAGATCGATGTTGTTGGCCATGTCACCGAATACCCAGACACCGAACCAGCGTGCAGGATTCATTGCAGCACCCGTCAATGGACCACCCATGAGGATGTCTGCCATGACGACCAAACCAATTCCAAAGCCAGCGATGCCTGCTGGTGCACGACTGTCCACTGCAGTGCCCATAATGACCGTCATCAAGAGGAAGGTTAGAATTGCCTCAATCATGATGGCTTGTTGAGTATTCACCAATGCCCCATTTTCGCCTGGGAAGGATCCAGGAGCGGGGGTCCCAACGCCACCGCCTCCAATCGAGTAGAGGATACCACCGGCTAGAAGTGCACCTGCCAGTTGTGCAGCGATGTATTGGGCACCTAACTTTGAGTCAATACGCTTAGTGGCCATGAATCCAATCGTAACGGCTGGATTGATGTGAGCCCCTGAGATATTCATCGTCGCGGTCACCATGACAGAGAGAATGATACCATGTGCCACAGCAACGGTTAGGAGGTCACCTCCCATCCAAATTGCACCCGCGCCAATGAAGGTCAGGGCAAACGTTGCGACGGCTTCAGCATACAATTTGGGCATGGGGTTGTCAGACATCAAAAACACCTATTGCACAAATGGCGAACCGAATTCGCCTATGAACAAAGCGGAAGCTTTGCTGTCGGGAATCCGAAATCAGTACCCAGCCACCATTGCAGTAATCATCGTGAAGAATGCAATGATCGGATAGGCGAGAAGGGCAACAACTGCGCCGATTCCAACCGGTTTCCCACCGGTCGCAGCAAATCCATAGATGATCATCCCGATGGCCACGATTGGAGCCAAGCAACAGACCAACGTGCTTATTGCAAGAAGGGCATCGATTGATTCTCGATTGTCTTCCATTTCATCATACTGTTCCCGATCCATGGTTTCGATTGTAATTCTGAATCCATCTGCAAGTTCACCCCCACTGTCGATGGTAAAAATACCCGTCTCTGAAGTCCATTGACCAATCTCTTTGTCTAAATCAATGTTGATGACCATATTGGTTCCATGGTCCTCACCATCGTCAAAATGGATTTGTCCTGAACTTGAATTCCAGTGGCCCACAGTTTCCCGACTGTAATCATCGCCACTCCAAATTTCTTTGATGATGGTGAATTCCTCTGCATTATCGTTTTCACCCCCATCACAATAATACCAGCCATCTGAATCCCACAATTGCAGCCTGCAATAATCTACAGATTGACCTTCTTCGATTGTATAGTTGGCAGAATAGGCAGTCGTTCCATTCTCACGCTCTAAAGTTGACTGAGTTGATGTGTATTGATGGATATGCATTTCCGAATCGTCATATGAATGGTGACAATTGTACCCAACAGAATCGTTGTAACTCGAAACATCACACCACTCTATGACCATTGATGGATCCAGAGTATATGCCGCTGTGTAAGTCGTCCCATTGGTCAGCTCAACTTCGATTTTATCGTATTCGTAATCGTCATCCCAGTTTGACATGCTGTCAGCGTAAAGCGACAGAATCAATGGGATAATCATCAAAAAAAGCGGCACACCTAGTCCGATGAAGAACTTCTTCCAAACAAAGGGCTCCTTTTGAATCGCAATCATTTGCCCATTCGGGCCCATGACGAATTTGACATTCTCTTGACTCATTGGTGAGGCGGATTGAGGTTGTCCAGCGGACAAAGTGGCAGTGGTTCCTGTGAGCATTGGAGTGGGGGGGGTATACGCTGTAGTTGTCCCGTCATTGAAAGTAATCGGCTGGGGCTTTGAAGCGTCGCTCATCGATTATGCCACTGCATGCTTGCCGATTAAACTAGTGATTTTGTGAAACGAAAAAAAAAAGCGATTCGAGGGCACCGAAGCGCCCTCGAACCGCGTGTGTGTTATCATGAGATTTGCCGATTTCGACTTTACTCTTCTTCGAAGATTTGGTCGCCGAGCATCAATGCTGCTGCTGCGCCAATACCACCGACGATCATTGTCCCGAAGACGGCAATGAAGTTGTCAGTGTCTGCCATGTGTCCGTCAGCAATGGTGCCACCGATGCTACTTGCGGAAGCAAGTGTGACTCCGGCAACAAGAAGAACCGATACGAATGCACCAGCTTCCCAGCCACCACCAAGGCGGTCCCATACCAGCATTAGCAAGAAACCACCCAACAATGCGGTTGCTGCACTCGTTGCGGTTAATGCTTCAGCGGCTTCGAAAACAGTTTCTCCTTGCCATGCAAGAATTGCTGCACCTACGAATGCACCCAATAGTTGCATCAAGAAATTTAGTGTTCCTTGCTGCCATTCGGTGTGTCCTGCTGCCATTCGACCAATCGTGATGATTGGTAAAATTTCAGATCCCTTAAACGTCATCCACATGATTGCAAGTGTTACACCAGCAGCACCAGCCATTACTGCGCTGTCGTGAGGTGCTGCATTCTCTGAAATACCACCCCAAACAAGTAGCGTAATCGCCATACTTCCGATGGCCTCTGCGACCATTCCCTTCTCGTTCATTTCCATTTTTTCATCCTGCTCGCTGCTTGTCGAGCGTTTCCGCGTTTTTCGGTCAGTATTTAAATTGGGTGCAATGAAATATGGCTGAAAATACCTTTTTTCGGGGTTTTTTGCATGACCGAGTAGAATCGTTGAAGATGATGTAAACCGAAAAAATGTCTTACAGTGTCCCGTTTATCGCTGACAACCACTGCAATAGAAGGTGGAACGGCCAGATTGAACGATTTTTTTCACCATTTTACCACAATTTGGGTCAACACAAATCTCGCCTTCTCGATCATAAACAGCAAATTCATGCGGAAAATAACCTAAGTCTCCATCCAATTGTTTGAACTGTCCATCTTTCAGAGTTGAGCCCCCGGCTTCAATGGCAGTGAGCAATACGTGCTGCGTCTGCCGATAGATTTCATTTGCCATGTTCAAGGAAATATTCTTTGCAAGGCGTTTTGGAGAAATCCCTGAGCGAAATAAAATCTCACTTGCGTAAATATTGCCAATACCTACCACAATTTGCTGATTGAGTAAAGCGGATTTGATGGACACGTGACGATCTCGAATCGAACCATGAAGTCGAGCACCGCTCCAATTCTTACCCAATGGTTCGGGTCCCAAATGCTTCAGTAACTTATGAGATTCACCTGGACGTATCAAATCCATCATTCCAAATCGTCGTGGATCGGTGTACACCAAGCGAGTCCCGTCTTCAAAATCAATCACAACATGATCGTGCTTTCCTTCCGGTTGATGTCCAAAACGCCCGGTCATCCCTAAGTGTGCAAGCCAAGTCAATCCACCTTCCAACACGATTAGAAGGTATTTTGCCCGACGCTCAATATCCAGAATCTTCCTTCCAGAAATTGAATCCATATCTTCTGGGAAGGGGAAACGTAGGTTAGGGCGATTCAACTCGATTGACAATATTCGCTTTCCAACAAGGCTCAACAGCCCCCTACGCACCGTTTCGACTTCAGGAAGTTCAGGCATTATTTCACCACGTGGAACAGCATGTGTTTGTCTTCCCAGCCTGTCAAATCGATTTTTTCGACCAATGTGAAACCTGCTTTGATTAGCACATCCTCTGCATTCGCGAAAGCGACTGACGCATCGCGCTCGCTCTGAGATTTCAAGGATAGAATACCCGTGCCTCCAGAGGCAAGATATCGCTCACATGCTTGGATGAAGATGTCGACCTGGCCGGATTGAGAGACATCCTGAAACAACCAAGGTACCTCTGAACATAAGAATGGAGAAATGGATACCAAATCGCGACAATCTGCGAGTACAGGGATTATTCCAGGCCTGGTCTCTGCCAGTTGGATGAGGTCTATGATGCAGCGCGGAGAGAGATCTACGGCAACGATTGTACCCTCTGAATGATTATTGCTGCCACAGACTTGATCATGCAAATGACTGATTGTGGTCCCATGGCCAGAACCCAAGTATAGACAAGTCGAACCAATGGTCGGTAAAATCCCGGGTTGCTGAGATTTCAGCAGACCCGCTGCAATCTTTGACGAGAAGGGGTTCCATTGCCTCCATTCGATTCTCCCCTGCCTCTTGAGGCGCTCTCCACGGAGGCTGACCCCCCTCAGGGCGTTTCTAGACCACAGGGTCCGGCCCTCAATCTTGACTCTGTTAGAGAATGAATTCATCGCTCATCTCCCCTTCTTCCTTGCACGGATTTCGCCCACTTTTTTCTCAACCTCAGAACGTTCTTTGGCCCCCCAAGGACGGCCTCCAAAACAATCTACACGAGCTGCGATTGCGGCTTTAGAAGACAGCATTCGAGCAATCGAACCTCGAGTGGATTTCGGACTACGTGATATCCAAGTATGTTGGAAGATGTATCCGTGCTTGGGTGGCTTGGTTCCTTGGTTTAGATGGGAAAAAAATGACTTCTCTGCACCAAGAACCTGAATGGTACTCGCGGGCAGTCGAGCGAGTCGATCACGACCATGAGCTGCAACACAGAGTTGTGCAGCAATTGCTGGACCCAGCAGGATTGAGAGGGAAGGCAAATACGAATTTGCCAGTTCTTGTAGAGTGTTTTCAATGGTGATAACTGCGGAATTTGCATTTCCAATCTGCTCGGACAAAGAACGAATCGAGTTCCATTCACCGGATTGGACTGCCGCGACATTGACCTGCTCAAATTGAGAGACGAACTGATCCCAATCGTCCGAATCGAGTATTGTCGCAGCCAACGATGAACGATGTTGATCTACATCGGTACTCGGCAGGAGCAATGTAATCCAATCCACCAACTGTGATTCAACATTGTTTGCCGTAGTTCTAGAAACGTCCAGTGCCCGAACAAGATGCTCCAGACGAAAATCAGGCGCTGACGAAACTTCTAGAATTTCTTGTTCTGCAAGAATCAAACTTGATTTCTGTAACAATTCGGCTTCGTAGGTATCGAGTACAGGCCAGTTTTTGAAAGATGTATGATGAACTCGATTCGCCTCAGGAAATCTTTCTTGTAATACTCGAGCTTCATCGGTCATTTGACCTGATTTTAGATTCTTGAGGCGTTTGACCGTCGCAGCTATCGAACGAGTACCGTCCCAAACACACTCATCGATAATGTTGCACTGAGCGTCATACACACGTGCGAGACGCCAATCCCAAACCAGTTCCACGACTCTCGTAGACCCCCCTCCTTCAAAGTCCGTCCGGAATCAACGGCAGGCAAGGCAACAAAACGCAGAATTAAAGAGAGAATACGCACCCGCTCTATCATGTTCTGTCCAGTATGTGGTGCGCTATCGTTCCCTGATTCACAAGGGAACATCAAGTGTCCAGATTACAACTGTGGATATTCTGGCTCAGCAGAAAATAAGGTCGTTATGGAGGATGGAACTGAAATTGACCTTTCTGAAGCCACATCAAGCTCTAAGACAGAAGCTCGTGACCGACGGGTAATCGATGATGCAGATCAACAACGTGGTGTGTTAACGACAAAGACATACATCTGTCCCAAATGTGATTCCGATCAGGTGTATGCAGAACTGCAGCAAACACGATCATCCGATGAACCAGAGACTCGAATTTTGACCTGTGCAGAGTGCAGACACGGTTGGCGTGAGTACTGATTTGGCTCAAACGCGATAGGTGTTCTGAAGTCAACCCTTTTTAGCCCCCTTTGCCCAGAACTTGGTGGGTAAGGTGGTCCAATGTTGAACATCACAGCAAAACAAGATACGATGAGAACCATTGTGGAAATTCTGACGGTTCTTGTTGAAGATGCTAAATTCAAGTTTGAGGAAGGCCATATTGAGGTCCGAGCCGTAGATGCAATGCATGTTGCCATGGTACGAATGGAGATCGATGCATCCGCCTTTGAAGCATGGGAGTGTGAGCCCTGTACGATTGGTTTTGAACTGGTCAAGTTGCGTGATTTGATTGGTTTGGCCGAGCAAGGCGACCTCATCGAAATGAATTACGATGAAAATGATGGGCGCGTCAATATCCAAGTGGGGGAAATCAACCGTACAATTCGTCCTCTCGACCGAGCAACGATGCTAGAGCCCCGTGTCCCAGATGTCGACCTACAGAGTTCTGTCAAATTGTCTGCTATCAAATTCAGTCGGGCACTCCGTGCGGCCAAGCAAGTCGGTGATTTGGCGACCATTTCATTGAATGCGCAATCTTTCGGCGTCAATGTCAGTGGCGACACCGATACTGTCAACGTCTCTTATGATGCTGGTGAATTGCAAGACTTGGTTTGTGATGGGCCGGTGAAGAGTCAATACAGTCTATCCTTGCTTTACCCTATGGCAAAGCGCATGGAAGCCATTGTTGACAGCGTCGCGTTATACTTCAACGAGAATCATCCTCTACGCTTGGAGTTTGAATTTGCAGATGGAGCCGGACGTTGCGTCTACTTCCTCGCACCAAGAATTGAAGGCGATGCGTGAACCCGCGCAGAATATGCCAGACCCTCGGGTGTGCGTGATTATCCCGACTTTGCGCAATGCGGAAGAGTTGGAGATTGCCCTTGATGGATTGTCCAAACAGACTTGGGGTGGACCGTTAGAGGTTGTCATCGTCGGCCCAACCGGGGATCCTGGCCAAGAGATCGCTGTAGCAAAGGGCATGACTTGGATTGACGATCAAGGAAGTCGAACGAGAGCTGATGCTTGCAATATTGCTCTACATTCAATCGAATGTGAATTGGTACTGTTTACCGATGATGACGTTTGGGTACCGGAAGATTGGGTCGAGAAGTTGGTAAGATGGTTTGACCGAGAAGATGTTGCAGGAGTGGGGGGGCCCAATTTTGCACCTCCAGACGAGAGATCGACCTTTTGGCAGCGAGTAATTGATGTCACGTTTTGCTCAAAATGGGTTACAGCTGGAACGAATTATGGCAACCGTGGAGTTGAGGATTTAACACCTGCAGAACAACTCCCAGGAGTGAATGCCGCATACCGAAAATCCGTTCTCGATGAAGTGCAAGGATTCGACACAGGTGCCATCGGTTGTGAAGATGCAATGATGGATTATCGAATTGAGTTGGCTGGCCATCAATTATGG
This sequence comes from Euryarchaeota archaeon UBA602, assembly GCA_002498455.1. Classification (GTDB taxonomy): domain Archaea; phylum Thermoplasmatota; class Poseidoniia; order Poseidoniales; family Thalassarchaeaceae; genus MGIIb-P. The sequence continues at coordinate 30,851 of DAHO01000017.1, read as the reverse complement.
CAGGACAGAGACGCGATTATGTGGCATCGCCGAAGGAATCCAAGCCGTGTACGAAAGCAAATCCGAAATTACGGATTGGTTCGGATTCTAGCAAGTAATTTGCATCCAGGTATGAAATCGTGGAGTCACACCGCAGTCGGGTTGTTTCCTCTTCTAGTGTTGGCTGCGCTTACTTGCTTCGGGTTCGGTGCATTCAACGGTGGATTGGCTTGGCCGAATGTATGGGACATATCGTTGGAAACGGTTCCAATGGGATTGGAACGAACCATGGTCCACCTTCCCTTCAGCCTCGCAGGGTTGTATGTCGCGATTTGTTGGGCTGGTGCTGCTTTTGGCACATCTCCTTCTCGTTCCGTTTCAACCATACTGATGGCACCATTGATGACGTTCCTGTTACATTGGTCCTATGGAATGGGCGTTTTGACCGCATGGTGGAGAATGTATGTTTCCAAGAATGCAGGCCTACAGATTGACGATAAAGACCGGTCCTAGTTTTGACGCATCTTTCCATTCTCAACATGGAATGAAGGGGTTTTGGGGCGCCAAATCAATGCAGTCATTAGAGAAAAGAAGATGCCACCAAATGCAATGTTTAACCAACTGGTGGAGATGTAATCAGGGCTCGCATTGAAGTATGCCCAGGTGAAACTTGGAATGATTCCAATCAGCAATGCGATAACGACCTCACGCATGATTAAACTTGATTTTCGAGGTGCAACAGGCATTTTCGGCCCCCCATCATACTGGGCACCTTTCACCAGACGGAAACCCATTTTTTGTCGAGACACCCCTCGAGGTGTGGCCCCTCGTACCGTTTCATCATTACGCCAAATTCGAGTTACATGGGCGGTGTGATCGGATACGCCACCAGCTCGCACGGGTGGGAGCCACGGTCGCCCATCACATGGCGCACCCCAGTAACTGCTTCGTGGAGGGCGATCACTCAACACCTCTATTTCAATCGAGCCGCGCTTGACGACTCCTTGGGCATCAGCCAAGGCCCACTCCGCTTCCGAGGGGGGGCGAAGGTTGTCATTCGTCCCAATCAATCCGGCTTCAATCATCAGTGGCGTCAATCGATTCAATGGCAGGTCGGAATCTTGTCCTGCGACGGCGTTTCCAGTCAATACCTTCCACTGCGCAAATGTAATTGGTTCTGAACTGATTTCGAATGCATTTTCAATCTTAATCTGATGACGGGGGCCGTTTCCAGCATGCATCAAGGCTCCCCGATCATCACCGAGCCAAGCGGTTCCTGGCTGAACCTGAACCCACTCAATTAGAGACACATTTACTCCTCCTCAAGTTTCCCAATTTGAATGGCCCATTGACTCGCATACACACCGTTGTTCTCAACGAGCTCAACATGAGTGCCTCGCTCAACAACGGCTCCATCAACCATAGACAAAATCTCATCTGCATTGCGGATGGTGGAAAGGCGATGAGCCACAGCTATCGTTGTACGCGAACCTCCGGTTTCAATCAGATTTGCTTGAATACGCTTTTCCGTTTCAGCATCCAATGCACTGCTGGCTTCATCCAAAACAAGCAGTGTTGGAGATTTTAGTAGCGCTCTTGCAAGTGAGATTCGGGCTCTTTGACCACCCGACAATTTCACACCACGGTCACCAACCATGGTATCGATGGTATCATCCATTTCAGAAACAAATTCTGATGCACCAGCCAATTCAAGCGCCCCATGCAATTCTTCATCCGATGCCGAACGAGCATAGACAACGTTGTCCCTGACGGTTCCATAGAACAAGAAGGGGTCTTGGCTGACAAATCCAAGATGGTTTCGAACACTTTCCAATGTCAATTCTTGAATATCGATTCCATTAATGAGAACTCGACCGCGATTTGGTTCATAGTATCGAAGAAGAATCTTCAGAATCGTAGATTTTCCAGCACCAGTATGACCCATGATACCGATGAATCCTCCAGCATCTACTCTGAAAGAGATTCCATTCAATACTGCAGTCTCTGTATTCGGATATGTGAAATAGACATCTTCAAATTCAATCGATTCGATGGGGCCTTGCAACTCGATTGCATCGGATTTGTCAATGATTGTGGGTTCCAAATCAACCATGTCAAATACACGTCGGGCCGCAGCCTCACCTCGCTGCAATTGATTGACAAGCATACCGAAAATGAACAAAGGCATGGTCATCCGAGTCATGACAAGCAAGAATGTGACAAAACCACCAGTGGTAATTTCACCATCCTGCAAGAGCCAGCCTCCAACGCTGACCAACAAACCAAAGGCCACCCCTGCGACAGCATAGAGTCCTGGAATGAATCGATTTCGATCTTTGCTGGCACCGATTGCTTGATCTCGATAATCGGCACTCTCAACGGCTACTCGATTGGATTCCCATTTCTGAGCATTGTAAGCTTGCACCACTGAAATGCCTGAAATAATGTTCTCAAGCACGGCGCTGATACCACCAGTTGATTCCCGTTGTTTTCGATATTTTCTCTGAACCCGAGTTGAAAAAAAGTATACCATTGGGAAAATAAGAATCATCGGTCCAAATAAAACTGCAGCGAGTTTCCATGACATCAATATCAGAAGCAAACCTGCTGTGAAGAATGTGACAATAATTCGGATGATTGAGGTAGACGAATCTGAAATGACATCTTCCAGTTGATTGACATCGGCTGATAGAACGGACATCAGTACTCCTGTTTGGCGTAAATCGTAGTACGAGGCCTCCATTCGGATCAATGAATGTGTGGCATCCATCCGGATGTCATGTTGAACTTTGTACCCCAATGTTTGCCAACAGTATTCAGATAAGCCCTGCCAAACCGCTAGGCTGGCAAAGCCCAGAAAAATCAGGAGGCCATAGCCGATGGCCAAATTGTCACTGATTAGAGGGAACACGGTTCCATCCAACCATTCACGCATGGAACCGTAGAATCCAGAAAATTCATCGTTCCCACCGTAATAATCAACCGCGAATCCAATGAATACGAAAGGGAGAAGATCACTAAATCGGGCCATTGCATTGGAAAAAATTCCAACATATGCACGTTTTTTGTACGGCTTGATATAAGGGAAAATACGCCAAATACGCCGCCCAAGAATCTGTGTACTCTCATCTTCAGTACCGGAGGTACTGATTGGAGTCTGAGCGGTCATGACCTCCGCTCTGACCCTTGGTTATTGAATCCTAGGACAGAAGGTTTGGTGGAAAGAAAAAGTGCGGACGACGGGATTTGAACCCGTGACATGAGGTTGGAAACCTCAGGTGATAACCCCTTCACTACATCCGCGGTATTTGGGGCGTGGTCGGGTCTCAGTCTTATCCAATTCGGTCGGGGCCCTCCCGCAAATTCAAGACATACCGACCGCTGGGCACCCTATGCATTGGAGACGTAAGTTGGGAATTGGCATGTGTTTCGCATTTATGCCAGCCATGGCCCCTCTCTGGTCGATTGCTCTCGGGATGGAGGTCAATACGACGATTCGGATTTTGACTGTGATGTTTATTCCAGGACTGTTAATGGCACTAGGTAGCTCATCTCCTGCAGTTACGGATTCGGATTGATCGACTCATTCAATTTCGAAAAGCCAAACGTGAAACAACGGTCATCCAACAATTCTTGCCAATGAGTGAAGTCCAAGTTATACCTGACTTTTTGATGAGTCAGAGATATTTGATTACAATCCAAGACTGAAAATGATTGAGGGGCAATGTGCATCCCCAATCCACTAGCTTTCTGAATAGCTTCTTTCACAACCCAGGTACGTGTCGTTTCTTGGATACCTAGGCCTTCATCGTTCATCCAAAGTTGCTCAAGGTATTGCAATTCCTTTCCTGAGGCCATCATTGTAAGGATGTTCTTCGAGCGACATACATCTACAGGCTCGGCATCCAATCCAATTGGATATCCATCCAAGGAAACTGCAGCAATCGCGACTCCATTTGAATGACCTATGGTAATCTCGGGTAAAGATTGATTTTGCAACCCACCAGTTCCGGATTTGGTATCCACGTCTCTCCAAATCAATTTTGGTTTCCGATACCGATCACGGATGACTTGAAGATTGATAGGGTCGAAGCCTAGGTTTCGCAGCAAGGTTGCCAACGCATATCTTCCAGCAGCGTGTTCAGCAGCACGTTTCTGGGTCACGAATTTCGATGCTTCTGTGGCATTGACCAACGGAATGCTTGAGATATCGAGCGATGAAGCATTGGGGTGTGCTTCACCGACCGAAGTCCAAACTGCCATCACGTTCGTAGTTACACCATTTTCTGGAAGTTGAAGAGGTGATACAGGCCCCATAGGCACCCATTTTTTCATTTTGAAACCTCAATTGGAAATTCGATTCTTCAATTGCTAATTTTCCTTTCTATTTAGCCTGAATTTCAGTTCATCGGGTACTGGAGCCATGCCCTTTAGCTTCAACCCTTTAATCGAAACAATCGGTTTCATGTTTTGATCGAAAACCATTGCATCGTGTTTGGTCACGCCACCTTCCTCATCCCCTCTACGGTAACTTCGAATCCGGAGAGATTCCCGTTGACCAGGCATTTTCAACAATGTACATTCCTCGATACCAACCGGTAAGCTTGACAGATGGTCTACTTCCATGGCAACTAGACCTGCATTTTGGAAACAGGCCTCAATGAGCATCGGTAGAGATTCAAGCAAAACTGAAGGTTCTGCAAACAGCTCCGGATTGGGTAATTGACTACGCAACAACGCAATTCCATCGGCGCCAAAGTCACCATTGGACACGACACCTTTGACCAACCCGCCATGGACTTGGAAGCGCGGGCCATGGAAAAAGCGGTCATAGATAAATTCGGGTTGGAATGAAGCCTTTCCACGCCCAGGTGAATCCACGAAAGCGACTGTATGTTCCTCGTGAGCCCCTTCTTTCAATAGATGAATCATGGCCTGATGATGAATTCTCGGCTCCCCGAATACCTCACCCTTGGAATTGGTCAAATCACTCTCTACATGACAATTGATTTTCAGCGTATGTTGATCTTGGTTGACGAAGGTGGCAACGATCCTGACATGGGCTTCATCTTTCGTCAATTTTATTGGCAAACCGAATGATACTTGTGTGAATTTCTGTAGAGTACACATTGGGTATAGTAACAAGGCGCTCTGTGCAAACATTTCCATTGCCATTACGCCCGGATGATATGGGGTTCCATCGATGGCATGATCGATGAGGAATGGGAAACGATCCACGGAAAGGGTACACTCAGCGACTAGGCGCTCGTAAGGTTCATGCTCGACTATCCGGTCAATAAATGGAAATCTTGTCGGTTCAGCAAGGGCTCCTGCTGTATCTTCAGACAGCCTTTGTGGAGGAGAGCGCTTGCAATTTTCGTCATCTAAAATCCCAAGTTCACCGGCAGCAACAACCCGCCTTTTTCCACCAGCAAGCAATTCCTTAACGAAGATTTCAACACCCAAATCTATGGGAATCGTTTCAATTCCTGCTTGCTCAAACACAGCTTCAATCGAGCCTCTGGTGGCCATTCCCACATCTCTCCATCCCGACCATGCAATGGCGACAGCACGCGGAGCTTCAGGGTGATGGGCGATCCGACACATTTCCGCATCGAGAATATTGTTGGCAGCAGCATAGTCCACTTGCCCGCCGTTACCGAAACGACCTGCAATTGAAGTGAATGCACATAACACACGGAGATGCGATAAATCACCACCGAGGGCATCGATTAGAGCGCGCCATCCATCAATCTTCACTGAGATGACCCTGGAGAATGATTCCCAGGTTTTGTCAGATACCAACTTTGACTCTTCAAGACCGGCACCATGGATGATTCCAGTCACCGGCCCAAATTCTTTGACGAGTGTAGACAAAACCTTGGCGACGGCTTTTCGATTTGTGACATCACAAGCGTCATACAAAGCCCTGTTGCCCGTTTCCTGAATATCTCGAATGGTTTGATAGACTTCAAGTATTCTCATTTTCTGACGCCATGCTTGTTCCCATTCGACCATTGTTATCTTGCCCGATTCACTGTTGGCAATCATTTCCTCTCTGAGATTCATTTTCCTCGATTGAAGTGACTGATTATCATCATTCAACCAGTGCTCAATGGATGGATCCAATCTTGTTCGACCAAGTAAGACAAATGTGGCCCCAGCATCCTTGCTTGCATGAGCCGCACCGACAACACAACGAGCAGTGACGCCTGCGCCTCCACCCGATATTACCCACACATCGTCTGACTTTAGAGAAATGGTTTCACCATCAATATCTTCCTCATACATTCGCAAAGCCCAGCGCTTGTCATCACGGGACAAGCCGACCTCAAGGGGCGAGGTTCGTCCAAATGCTTCCGCCCACAATTTGTAGGCCAACGATTTTGGATCTGAAAGTAAATCTGGGTCGATATCAACAGCGCGACAACGAATGTGTGGCTTCTCTTTCGCATACGATTTGACAATTCCATGGGCACCTGCTGCGAGTGCGTTAAACCGACTGCTGGAATTTCCATGACGGCCGTCCATTGCACTGACTGACATGATGGTCCCGTCTGAAATTGAATCAAAATGTGTATCAAGAGATTTCAATAAACCGAACAAACCGTGAGTTGTAGATGTCAGATGAGCCTCTTGAGTTTCATTTTCCCAACCTACACCTGCCAAACGAAGTGGTGCAAGATGCAGTAGTGCCGCAACTTCACCAATCTCGGCTAGTGAAGAGCTGACCTCACTGAGTTGCTCAGGGTTTCCTGGATTGACACGAATAATATCAACTGGGCCGTCTTTCTCAACCTTAACCTTTGAAACAATACTCGGGTCAAGCATGACTCGAACCGCTACAATTCCGGCCTCCACTAGAATATGGCACAGCGTATCGGCAACCCCCCAGGGGTCGTCTGTTACTGCAATGACTTTGCCTTCAATCTCAAGGGGTGATTCCGCCTCGGGCTCCGCCTCCTCCGATTCAACTTGCCAACGTCGAACTCCTGTCTCAATTCGATTTGCTGTAAGTGGGGGTTGTTCTAAGGAATGAGTATGAGCAACATTTTCCGTTTCTGGGGGTGATAATTCAATGGTGTCTCGTGATGCCTCAATCATGGTGTTTTCGGATAATGATTCGGACGAACCCGAACCCAA
>DAHO01000017.1:0-23538 GCA_002498455.1 Euryarchaeota archaeon UBA602 | reverse complement strand
AACCTCGACAACTTTGGTAGCAACGTCTCCATTCTGAGGTACAACTGGAGCCCTTGGAGTTGGCGTTTCGGGCAGGGGAACAGGTACGGATTCCTCAACCACCGTGGATTCTGCCACCTCTACGGATTCGGACGAACCCGAACCCAAGTAGGCAATCATGTGGTTCAATGTGGGATGCTCACTCAACACGAACGACTCGTCCACGGGAAGACCGTAAAAGTCCCGAAGCTCAGCCATAATCTCGGCCTGCTTGACCGTGTCAATTCCCAGTTCACCTTCCAAGTCTTGATCCAGTTCGATGAAGTCAGCGGGGTAACCCGTATGCTTGACAACAACCTCGACAACTTTGGTAGCAACATCTGTCGAAGATATCGACGATGAGTCATCGACGGTCTTAGTTGCAATCGATTGAGGTATGGGCTTTGGTTTAGGTTCAACAATGGGTTCGACGATCTGAATCGGATTCTTTTCAACAACGTGGCTGGCCCACTCGACACCTTGGACTCCACCGATGATATGTTCATCGGGATTGATGTATGCAACCAACTTTCGGTCGACAACCCTCAACTCGGAATGGGCATTTGAGATGTTGGACACCCATTTCGCAACCTTCTGACGATCGACGCGATTTAATCCATTGGAAATTTTCTTCACCAATGTGAAGACCATTTGTGAGCCAAAACCTGCTGCATGTCGAACCACATATTGGACATCTACGGGCCCACCTACAGACAGCCGTAAATCACCCAATTCTGGATCCGGTTGCTTGAAGTTGGCGATGGGGGGGAACATACCTCGAGCCAAACCATGTATCGAAACGGCATCTTCGATTCCTGTACCCATTGGGTGCCCAGTGAAACCTTTGGTATTCGTGATGATTATATCGGAAGCACTTGCACCAAAGGCTGTCCTTAATGCTTGAATTTCAGCCGCTGCGGAACCGCCCCGCGGAGGTGTCGCAGGTTCGTGAGACATGAACGAGGTTTGTTTGGCAATTTGATGACGGTCGATACCCCAGTTTCGTTCCATTCGTGACATGAAATCGTCCAAAGAGTTTGAAACATGTTCAACATCAAGTCGTGTCGGATGATATGCAGAGTTACCCAGGTGTGTTCCCAAGAGTTCTGCGTATGGAGTGATTCCTCGTGATTGACTCAGACTACTCCTCTCAATGACAAAGGCTGCAGCACCCATACCGAGTAGCATCCCGTTTCGTCTTACATCGAATGGAAGACTCACCTCTTCGACAACATTGCCCATTGCATGGGCACCGGCTGCTGCAAACCCGGCACCAATCCAAGTCATCATTTCATCACTGGTTGAATCGTCTGCACTAACGACGATGACGCGATCACATCGACCTGTTTTCAACCAGTCCTCTGCAATGGCAATCGCAGAGGGTGTTGAGGCGCACGCATTGTTCACAGATACGTTTGGCCCCCTCGCTCCAATGGATTGTGCAAATTGTGAATGACCCATGGTCAAGACTTGCAATAGGAATCTGCGGTCAAAATGGCCACTTTCATCTGCACCGTTCCTTTGAGCATGCAACATGGCTTGCTCAATTCCTGGGAAACATGAGGCAAAAATTACACCAGTACAATCTCGCTCTGATTCAGGTAGGTGCCAATTCTGAATCAGTCGTTTACCTGCTTTATTGATTTGCTCGACTGCAACCAATGGTAGGCCTGCATCCTTGAGTGCCTCCAAACCAGCAGCGACTGCCAATGAGGTTGTGATGTCCATGGCTTCGACAATCTTGGCATCGATTCCGTACTGCTCAGCCAAATTAAAGTGACCTTTTCTTCCAGCCAATTGTGGAATCAAACTGAAATCGTTGCAAGGAACAAATTCTGCAGAGCCGTCTGCATGCTTGATGATTCGAACTAAATTCCGATCCAACAAACGTTGTTTGATTTCATCCGAAATCTCTGAGATGAAGTTGTCACCACGAATAATTCGATCAAATGTGTCGGGAGCAAATACATCATCCATTCCGGGCAACCCAATACTGATTCCCGAGAATACAAACGAATCTACCTTCCGTGAATCGGAACTATCGTGGGCATTGGAAGGCATCTCTGGTCTCAGCGTTGGAGCCATTGCCGAAGTCGTAGGCACTTCATCCATCCATTCCACTAAAGCAGGAAGTGTCATCGCATCCGTAGTACCCCTAACACGATATTTGGATTGAATTTCCCGACGAATTTGGGACATCTTATCAGCATCTAAACCAATCACTTCGAGGTCTGTCGAACCATGAATCATTCGGATGGGGAACCCACTGACTCTGGACACAATTTGTGCAATGGCATGTTCTTTAGCAAGACGTGCCATTTCTTCTTCGTCTTCATTGGTCCGGGGGATCTCCAATTTCTGGATTGATGGTGTTATTCGAGGCTGAGATTGTTGGATTGGAATGGAAACGGTGTTTTCGCTTGGACCCGCCTTGAAGGCGTCAGTCAACATGGCATTATCAGATTCAGGCCAATTGGGGATGCGGCCTGAGAGAGCGTGAATTGCAAGTGCTGCATGAAACGAAGCGATTCCACCCACTTTGGGGTGATTTGTATTGGTGACGACCTTTGGTTTGTTTTCGAAAATTTGCTCGGCAAACATGGCTAGAGCACGCTTGGGGCCAACCTCGACAAATAGACGGGCGCCGTCATTGTACATGGTTTCCATTTGGGTTGTCCACTCAACTGCAGATGCCATCTGAGGAGCTAATTTTTCCAAAACGGCCTCTTTCGGGGTCGTCCCCGTAGGAGCAACATTGGGGTACCAACCTCCATCAAAGTTTGAGGTGATTGGAATGCTCGGGAGATTGATTTCAAGATTCTCAAGGAAACGTCGAAGAGGTTCATTGGCTGGGGCGACAATTCGGGAGTGGAATGCATGACTGGTTTGCAATTGGACGCAAGTCACTCCCATCTGTTCAAACACTTGCATGACTCGTTGCATTGGATCTGATTCACCCGCAATTACGGTCATTTTCGGACTGTTCTTGTTGGCTGCAATCACATATCCTGGCTCAGCAGCCAGGACCTTCTCAATCTGCTCAAATGGTGCGGATACTGAAGCCATGATCCCGCAATCAGGAACATCGACACTTCCCATCTCAGTGCCTCTTGCTGCGACTGCACGCAACGCATCATCGAAATTCAGAATCCCCGCGACCATCAATGCAGCATATTCTCCGAGTGAATGGCCTGCAACCATGTCAGGTTCAAGTCCATGTGCCTTCAACAAGCGATACAATGCCAAATCTGCGGTGAGCATGGCCGGTTGCGTATATTCGGTTTGCTTGAGTTTGAATTCTGCCTCTTTCGATTGTTCCTTGGTCAAATTTTCCCGAAGTACAAACGACGATAGCGATTCCCCTCCAAGAACTTCAGTCATCGTTCTGTCGGCCTCTTCCCAAGTTTCTCCAATGCACTTGTACCGCTTTGACAAATCCAAAGTCATGCCCACATACTGGCTGCCTTGCCCCGGATACAAATGAGCCACTTTAGCCTGCTTGGGTATGGGAACTGTATCGGTAATCATCACCATTTGTTTGGCGAGGAAATCCCATTTACTTCGATCTTCACAAGCGGATTCAAATAAATCGAATCGCTTGGACAATTGCGCCCAATCCGTGGCAACAATAGCACAGCGAACTCCCTCTGCAATGTAATCTCGGCTGGCTACGGGCAATGCATTGGACAGGCGCTTACCCATTGGGTCATCATCAAAGTTTGAACCTTGGAACAACTCAAATCTGAGGGCTGTCATCTTTTCTTTCAGAGCAGAGAGATTTTCGGCATTGACAAGAAGTACGCCTCCCTCGATTTGTTTCAACTCATCATGTGTCATGGTTGCAGTGACCAATCCTGAACGAGGGGATTCGCTGGGATTGAGCCATGCAGCTCGTCGTGTATCAAATTCATCTGCAACCTTGGAGTGATATGCCAAATCAAATGATTCGATGGCGCAATGGAAGTTGGTGCCCCCAAATCCGAATGAAGAAATTCCTGCTCGACGAGGATGTTGTCCCGATGAGCCCCATGTTCTGGGCTCGGTCGGGACATAGAATGGGTTTGATCCCCACGCGAAGTTTTCATTTGGAGTGGCAAACCCGGCGCTTGGGGGAATCGTTCCTGTTTCGACCGCCCGTATGGCCTTGATGAGTCCAGCGATTCCAGCTGCAGCCTTGAGATGTCCAATCTGACTCTTGATTGAACCCACAGCAACTGATTCACCCGCTGGAATGTTGTGGAAAGCTTCCGACAAACTGTTCAGTTCCGTTGCATCACCGACAACCGTCGATGTACCATGGGCCTCAATCAAATCGACGGTGCTGGAATCGTACCCTGCTTGCATGTAAGCCCGAGTAACCGCTTGAATTTGCCCTCTAGTACTGGGTGCAGTGATGCCTTTACCGCGACCATCGCTGCTGGCGCCCACGCCTCGAATCACTGCTTGTATCGGGTCCCCATCACGAATCGCATCTGAGAGACGCTTCAGAGCGAGTGCTCCTGAACCCTCGCCCATCACAAATCCATTCGCTTTGGAATCGAATGGTGTAGAATGAGATGGTGAAAGGGCTCCAATTGCGCTGAATTTGGCAAAGGTCGCAGGATCCATCGTCCGATCGCTCGCACCGGCAACCATCATGTCAACCTGGCGAGTTTGGAGTAAACGGCATGCATCGAGAATCGCTGCGAAGGTTGACGCACAAGCCGCATCTGTGGAGTAATTTGGGCCCTGCAAATCGAGTAGATTCGCCACACGACCCGAGACGACATTGGCCAGCTCGCCGGGCATGGTATCTTCGGTCACTTTCGGTAAACCTTCCAGGATGGCGGCCTTGAATGCCTCCTTGCCTTCTTTAGGCATCCCGCCGGATTCGACTGCATGACGAGCAAACTGATCTGCCCATACTCTATGATTTGATAGATTACGATTTTCACCACCCAATGCGTTTGCAAAAATGACTCCTGTTCTTGACTTGGGCAATTCACGTGAGCCTTCACCCATGTAACCTGCTTGTTCCAATGCTGCAGCACTGACCGTCACTGCCCAAAGCTGAGTATCGTCGATTTGATTCAATGAGCCGGGTGGAATTTTCCAGCGTCTCCAATCGAAAACAAAATCCTCAATCCAACCTCCAATTTTTGAGTATGTTTTGTTTTCATCGACATTCTTTGGGCCACCTTCGACCCAAAAATCACCTACATCCCAACGACCATCTGGGACCTCTTTCAGAGAAACTTTCGCAGACAAGATGTTGTCCCAGAATGTATCCAAGTCAGGTGCATCGGGAAACAATGCCGCTACACCGATGACCGCAATGGGTTCAAAGGGATCTTGAGGTGGTTCATCTACAATTGTCAATATCTCACCTCAATCACTGATGCTGTCCGGTACCATTGTACTGGAATACCCAGCATCAACATGGATAATTTGGCCTGTTACACCTGAACCCAGTGGACTGGAAAGCCAAACAGCGCAACCCGCAACATCGTCTTGGTTGACGTTTCTGCGCAATGGAGCATTTCGTTCAACATGATCCAAAATGTCTCCAAACCCTGGAATTCCACCCGCAGCCAATGTTCGAATCGGACCTGATGAAATTGCATTTACTCGATGGCCCTCTTCACCCACGCGCATGGCCAGTTCTCTGACCCAAGCTTCCAAAGCGGCTTTGGCGATACTCATCACCCCATAATTGGGAACATAACGTGTACTCGCTGCATAAGTGAGGGTAATCGTCGATGAGTTGGGAGCAAGGTGAGGTAGAGCGTGGCGCATCACACGCTGAAGGGAATGTGCGGAAATGGTCATTGCAAGATTAATCGGTTCATCTTCAACGAAAAGCATGTGTCGATCAAAACACTCTCGAGGTGCAAAACCAATCGCGTGGATGATGACATCGGCCTTCGCCCCTGGGGATACCTTCTGCCATTCTTGGAAGAATTCAGCTGTTGTTCCCTCTTCAGCAACGTCGATTGGATAGAAAGCTTCGATTGCATCAAGTTTGTCTTTCAACTGAAAAACTCGACTCATGAATCTCTTCTGGTAACCAAGAATCAATTTGCAACCAGCCTCGGCCAATCGGTTGCAAATGGCCCAAGCAATCGAATCTTCGGAAGCAACACCGAATACCAATGCCGTTTTCCCTTCAAGTTGCAACATTTGACCACACTCAGCCCTATGGGCTGTTACGCTCGGAAGCAGAAGGGTTTTGAGAATGACCCTTGAAAATGACCCTACGGGTCAATTTCACCATACAATCGACTGGGCCAGATGGAATGGACATGCATGAGCAACTCTTCGGCTTCATTTTGAGTCAAAACTTGGAGTAATTCATCGACCAACTGCTGTGTGCGTTTGGGTACTGTTTTCGGACCTAGAACAGCACCAGGACGGTTTGGATCATCTAGGTAGTCGGTTTCCATTGTCCATGTTGTAGTACAATGTCTAAACGTCTTCAGAAGATCGGAAACACTGTTCTTCGCCATGCTAACAGAAGATGACAAACCATGTGTGAAGGTATCACTTACATTGGCAGATGCATAATGGTGTACTGCACAGCTACGAGATAGTCCCGCTCGATCGCATATATTCGCCAATTCTACATTGGTTTGCGCACCATTGTCTTCAACGTGTAATTGGATTGGGACGCTCGCCTGAGACGCCATCCGCATGACCGTTTCAAGTTGAGTATTTGCAGCAGACCAAATTTCCTCAGACACGGAATAGTGAGGTCGGCCAACCTCCCCCAACGCGACTGCTTTACCTTCAGCACAGTAATTCAAGGCCAGTTCGACGGAGTCGAGATGAAGTTGTGTAGAATTTTCCATCCCCAGAGTGTGAATCTGTTTCTCCCAAACTACCGGATGCGGACCCAAGACCACGCGAACATCGAGTCCAATCTTTCGACGGACTTGATCTGCCAAATCCAACGTTTTTCGGTAGGCCACGTCAACACGCTCAATTGTATCTGGAAGTCCTGTGGAAAAAGTAGGTTTGTGGACCAAACAGATGTGGGTCCCACCTGCGTTGGAAAAATCCTGGGCTGCTGAGAGTCCTCTTGCTTGCAAATCCAAGTGGATGTGTGTATCCCAGATTGGGCCGACCCAACGACCCTTTGAGATTGCCATCTAAATCAACTCAACAGATTCTCGTCGGACAGGCGTTGTTTCCAACGCCTTGCCGCCATGGCAACCAGTTTTACATGTCGTGATTCTGTGGCAATGCCACGACCATTTCTAAACAGAAGTAACTTAATCTCGTGCTTTTGATCATCAATCCTGAGGCAATCAAGTTCCGTATCCATCACTGCTTCAGGGAACAAATCGGGAACACCTTCCAAGGAAACAGTGGATTCAAAGTCAAACGAGGCCACAACTGGCCCGACCTCAAATGTCATCCCGGATTCCTCTTCACCCAACCGAAGCATGACTTCCTTCGCAGCGAGATGTGCCAAGTCCTGCTTTCTGCAGCCATGCACGATAATTTTCCCTTCGTGATTGACTAGAAGAGTCGCTCGAGGAGCGACCAAAGAGAGCATCACATATTGTCCACTACGCTTCCCACCCAACTCATCCACAACTCTCTGTGGATCGAGTGGTATGGCAGGTTTGAATCTAAACAATTGATTTTCGACACGGGCATCAGTCATTCTTCTTCGCCTCCTAGATTTTCTGACAATGGTGTTTGTTTCAATGCTGCAAGGATGCTGGGCAACCACGCCTGCATAACAGGCACGAGGAGGACGGGGGTGTCCTCATCATCAATTTGTCCCCCTGAAAGGAGCCCTAATGCACCCCGAAGGCGTGAAGCAAGTCGCAAATCTCTTTGCCGTTGCAAATCCTCTGTCAATACCGATTCTGAACGTGCCCACCAAGCCGCAGCCAATGCGCTCGCTTGGGCGAAACCACCTGCCTTTTCATCATCTCTTTCGGAATGAGGTGGGCCAGTCTTTCGAATCGAATCACGCAACATCTTACGCCAAATTCTACCACTGAATATGGAGCGTGTTAGGTGTTTGAGTCTCACCATCTCATCCGCACAGGCCTCGACCCATTCAGTCCAATCTTCATCCTCTGGTTCAATGAAGAAGAATGGTCTGTCACCCTTTCCGGATGGGCTCATTGCGGCTTGCAAAATTCGTCGTGGTTCAGGGTCAGGGAATTTGCAAGTTTGAATCGATTCAATCGCAGACATGCCCAGCATCATCCTCGCCAATGTCCCCCCCGATGATATCACTGCATCGCGATTAATGCCTGGGGATGACCTTTCTTCGACAGCTTGAGAATCCCAAATTTCAGCCTCATCATCGGGCAAGAGAAAGGCCACACCATCCCATTTACCCTCCGTTCGCCGAAGTGCTGTGCTGTAAACCACATTTGGCAAGAAGGGCCAAAGGCGAATGATGCCTCCATTGGGATCAACCCAATCGACCGGCGCCCAAGAGAGCGGTGCCGAAGAGGCCATCATTCAACCTCATTCTTGGCTGGCAAGCCACTCTTCGAGTTGCTCGACATTCCAACCCTGATCGAAGTAACCCTGAATCGTTGCTTCGTCCCAGAATGGGAATTTCTCCTTGGCGATGTCCATTGGACTCTTCGTGATCGATGCGCCCGGCGGACCTCGTGATGCACCTGGGGGACCTCTGCCACGAGCCGCACCGGGTGGGCCGCGGCTTCGAACGGGTGTCACTGGTTGTGCATTGGGAAGGAAATCGTCCTCTTCGATGTACTCCAACTCGTCATCTTCAACCGAGCGGTTGAGGACGAGTAGAACCACGACCACTGCTACAATCAGTACCAATACGACACCAATAATTCCAACCAGTAGCATGGAGCCACTGTCTGATTCTTCGGCAGAGTATTTGGCTACATTGAATGCAGGAATATTGTCGATTTCATTGCCATCCATGTCCTTGATCACAATGCTGACATTGGTTGCGGCCTCAGCAAACGGCTGAACCTCAATTCGCCACAGACCACAATCTGATTTGGCATTGCAGACTTCCGAGGTTTCAGGAGATGGCGATTGGAAAACACCACTAATTGAAATGACAATTTGAATCTCAAACTGGCCTTCCTTGTTGCCAGCATTCTCAAAGTCAATCAGGATATCAAATGGCTGTTCTGCCATCGGATTGTCGACGGATAGATCCACACGATTAATCACGAAGTTTGAGGATTCATAAGCCATTTCATAGGTCCCTGCACCACTATTGACTGAGCTACCAAAGGTTCCTGCGCCATTGATGGTCTGGCCTGCAGAATCATAGCCGGTAAGCCAGAACTTGACAATCACATTCTCCATGTCGTCTGGGATTGGTTGAGTATTATCCCACAAGTTGAAGCACGTAGCAGTTGCCCGAATTCTTCCTTGTGAAGACTCAAGGTACATAGGTGTACTTTCCCAACCGGGACTGTCTTCAAACGCGCTCAAGTATTCAGTCCAGTTATACTCGAATCCACCCACTTCCTGGGTCTTGAAGAACATCCAATTCAATTCAACTGAATCTGTGTCCATACCCTGAAGTTCGTCGATGAGAATCTCCGCATCAAGACAATCCATGACAGATGATGAGATGCTTCCTTCAAGGGTTTCCCCAGTAACAGAATTCGACAGGTCCCAAGATCCGAATACTGCATCCGGCCGATCACCATCTACCTTGACAACAAATGAGCGCGAAGGGGCAGGTGTGTAATCAACCGCACCATTGGGCAATCCTAGCAATTGCATCGTGTAGGTGTACTCATTGGTTGCATAAGCAGCGGGAACAACCAATTGGAAGCTCCCGTTCTCAAATGGATATTCATTTACCTCAACAACTGCTGGCGAATAACCGCTGTCCGGCAAACCTGCTGGATACAGAGGTGTTCTTGTCACTTGAAGGGTCAATGGAATCTCTGGGCTGACGAAAATCAAGTCATTCATACCGGCGCTGAATACGTAGCGCCCGTCGATGACCAAGATATCTCCTTGATACACAAACCCACCCGATGTGGTTCCAACTCCATCGGTTGAGAATCCAGAGGTGTCTTCGACATTAAATGTCGTCATATCCAATTCGATTCCACTGGAGTATGACCATCGTTGAGGGCTTCTAGATGCACTGATAACCGCTTCATTGTTCCCTTCGTCTTTGTCCTTCATGGCGACATCTGGTGTAATCACACCGCCAACGTAGGACATTGGAATCGACCATTCCATTCGAACGGGAATGTCAAGGGTGAATTGTTGTTCGAAGGGAGAAATGAGGACGTTTCCTTCACGACTGAGCATGCGTGGTTTGAGGCCCGTGTTTTCGTAGTCGTCGATGATTTCAACCCAGTTGCTGGTAGTCCAAGCCGTATCATTCTGTGGCGAGTAGAAAATTTCAGTATGGCCATCAGGGTCAAAGTAAGGTGAACTGTTGAGCGAAGAGAACTGTGGGTTCATGTTGACACGGATGGTTTCAATGTCTCGCCAACCATTCGGATCTTTACCATCGACCAAAAGGTGGTATACGTTGCCAGCGTAGATTGAGCGGTTGTTCTCGGTGAGGAGGGTCCCGTGAGAATCAGTGATGTGGAAGGCTTCGACCAAAGGTACTCGACTATCCATGGCAATGTAGGTGACCAGGTCTTCATTGATTCCTGCACCACCACCATCGATTTGATTACCTCCGACGTCCCCTCCAGATACGAAGATGCTGACCATCTGGGGTGGATCAATCCCACTGTTTGCATAATCGCTGATACACTCACAGGGGTGGTCGATGAGATAGTAGGATGTATCCGCTGCTGATTGACGAACCAATCCGACCTGTGAATATTCATTCAATTGAGCCTCCCGGTCCATTTCACCGGCGTCTGCACTAACGTAGGAGGGAGCACCAGGACATAGGCCATCTAAGCCACAATCATCCTCGGCTTCTACCCAGTAATTCAGGGTCAAGAACTCAGGTGCCAAAGGCAAATCTTGAGCCGCAATTCGGAACTTCTGGTTGCTACTGGCGCGAACCCAAGTGTCGTCATCGAGTTCTCTCCAGTCCCCTTGGACGCTGAACACTGAGATGTTCATCAGATGAGGGGCGAATGGGTCGAGCGTAATCGAGAAGCGAATCGCACAGTCACTGTCTGGGTTGTACGTTGACGGAGGGCAAATGGTGTCACCATCGGTGTAATTTGACATCAACAGCCGATATTGTTCGTTTCCAGCTTCAGATGCGGGAAGGGTGGGTTGCCATGTGAACTCACCATCGATTGATGGGGATACCGAATCAACAGGAAGCCAATCTTCCATCATCAGGTTAGATTGGTTACGCTTTTGCAGGTGAACCTGATAACTGGATGGATTGGGTGCAATGTCAAGGTTTTCGTACCGAATGCTGAAGTCAAGTGTAATCACGTTACTTGAGAATGCGTTATTCAAATCGGTCTGCTCGACACCTCCCTGATTGAACAATTGGAAATCAATGATGCCCGCATCGTTCTCGACCGCATTGCCGATACTCGGCTCAATCAATGATCCTGCAGGTAGTCCACTCACACCGGTATTTGAAATGGCCATAGCGTACAATCGCACACTGGCAGTATCATCCCATGAAGGGTTGACGGTAAAGCGCCAATTCAGTTGAGTTGCGGTTGAATCATCCACTGTACTCGCAATCGATTGCAAGGCCATGAAATTGATTTTGTCATCCTCATCGGATTCTTCCCAGAAAGTACCATTTGATTGGTCCCAACGCAATTCCATGTTCCCATTGGGGGTTTCAAACAACAGGCTAGCACCTCCAAGGGTTTGGCCTTGAGCATACACATCGTGGGTCGTGATGATCTCAATGATGTCGCCATTCGGGTACATTCCATTGATACCACCATCGTCCAATGTCGAGTCATATCCACCCGTAGTCGAAACCGACAGTGAACTCAATGAAATCGCACCACCGGAGCCACCTTCGATAAGCATGGGGACCACAACGTCTCCAGATACACCGCCTGCGCTTGCCAATGCTACACCTTGATTCAATTCACGAGCAATGTTGTTGGAATCACTGATTGCCCGACTCCAATCGTATACGATTTCAAGATCACTGAATACAATGCTTGAGCCTACAGAGGACGATGCTGCATCGATGCTGAGTCTGAACAAGCAGTATTCATTTCCATATTGATCGACCCAAGCGACTGGAGTCAATGGATTGTCAAGCAAACCCTGAATCGAAGCTTGTATCGAAGCCAATGGGCTCTCAGGATAAGGAATCAGATAATCTCCTTCATCGATGGTCCCTATGGTTTCCTCTACCGTGCCACTCAGGATGGAAAGATCAAATTCACCGATATCATTTGAGGTGAAACCCATTTCAGCGTAGTGTACAACCGCTCCCTTAGGCAAGAGGAAAGAGGCCCCTTCGGCATGCAGATTGACGTCTAACATCAGTGTCGATGTAGAGGCTCCTTCGTTAACCCCATTGACAACTCCGGCACGGAACATGTCCTGCCGACCAAACCGTCCAAATCCTGGATCAAGCATCCCCCACTCAATGTCACCATCTGCAGCGACATCGAGTGAAATTCCTCGTGAATGATGCGCGAATCTGTACTCCAAATGGAAGGAATATACGTCACACATGGTCGTGTAATTGGCTGAAACCCCAAAGGTAAATGTTGGAGCAGATAGTTCGGTCCATTGATTGTTTGTCAGTTGATGCATAGAGTCATCTGAATTCAAACTGAAACCCATCAATGAATTTGGATTGCTGCCACAGTTGTCGACAATCATCGGCTTCACAGCAACGATTGGCATTGAGAAATCATTGCGTGTTACTGGAGGAGTGAATGACGAATCTTGAATTGCAGTCATCAAGAATAACTCTGAGGAGTCTTGCATGGCTGATGTCCACTTATCTCCAGTATATTGGCCACCCATCCAGAATACTCCATCGGTGTTGTTGAAATTCGTTCCAATCAGGGTGCCCAAGTTGAATCCATGCAATACGGGCGAAGAAAGCCGCGCAACACCTGAACCGAATGTGAATTTCAAATCGATCAGGGGATAGATGGATGCGTCGATATCCCACAATTCAATGAGGCTGCCTTGGAGGTTTGACATCGAGTTACCATTGCGGTCTACAACGACATTTCCGTTACTAGAGTCTAGGATGTCCACTCCGAAATCCGAGGAAGCGGATTTTTTCAACTCAAGGTTGAGCAAGCCATAACCATCAGGGAACCCAGGTTGGCCTGAGACTTGTGGGGCAAAGGAACTCAAAGTAACGTCACCCTGTGCCGGGAGAGGGTCGCCCACTCGTACCCCATCGATATACCAGCCAGCATTCATCATCTCTACTGGGAAATTGCCCTGACGAGGGTTGACCTCGTGAATAAAGACAAGTTGGACGAAGCGCCCCGCGTGCTGAGACAAATCAATTTCAATATTTGACCAACCCCCCGGGCTGTTGGATGAGGTTGTACCGTTTCCTGCAAGTACGTAATCCCCGGACAAGGGTCCATTTGTACCCAAGTAATTGCATCGACCGGTTGGCACCTGATTCGTCGATGAACCGAGTTGGTGGAAGCCATCTCCAGAAGAAATTCCAGTAGTGGAGCCGATGTCAAACGGAGCGAATACTGCGTTTTGGAAATCGACGTTATTGGTCGAGTTCTTCACCGCGACATAGGCACAGTCATCGTAGTAATACTGGTTCGTTCCCGCTGCACGGTAAAAGAAAGAATGGAAGCTTCGGAATGACATGTCCGCTTTCCCAGGATGAACAAAGAATGACGGACTGGTGAGTGTCATTTCGAATTCACCATCGGGAAGATTAGCAGTGTAATCTGGATTTTCAAAATCAGTACCCCAGCACCAATCGCCGACACCACAGCCCTGAGTCAGAACGTTGTTGTCACCCATGTCGTGACCCCAATTTGCAGTCAGAGGAGCGAGTCCTTGTTCGGGGCCCGTCGTCCACCCTTCATTGCTGGATTCAAAGTCCGCACCATATCCTAAACTCGTCAATTGAAGAGATTCTTCATCAACGGTGAAGTCACTACTGGCCGAGTACTGAGTCATCCCCCCGTTGTAAACCGGATTCCAAATTTCCCCATTGGCGACCAAAGAGCTGTCGATGGTTTGAACGGCATTGTGCTCAGAATGAGCAGTTCCAACAATCAGACCGGCTGCATTCACGGTCTCGCCAGCAGGCATACTGATGCCCCCGGTCAAATCGTCATTCCATGAGCCTTGATCTCGAAGTTCAATCTCAACATCTGAATTGCCGTTGGCAAATGTGCTAATTGTCGCTGCATGAACCAAAGTTGTTGAGAACAACATCAAGCAAATCATAGCCAGCGATAGGGTACGTGTTCGGTTCGTCATTTTGGTCACTTCCAATAAACCACAGGGTGGTACTCACCGACCCACGGCAGACCGGCATATAACACCCATGTTGAAACGCTTGGCCCCGTAGGGGGCCAAAATTTGTTTATTCTGAATTCAATGGACGGGTTCTGAGTGAATTCAGACATGATTTGGCTAGTTTTTCCAATCCACCCTGATTCTTCTCATTTTCTCGAAGTCTGTTCAAATCTGCAACCGTTGTAGGGCGCTGAGGCCCGAGGGCATCACAGAGTTCAGGACCTGTTGAGATTTCATACGTCCCCAGTACCCGAGCCTGATCGATAATTTCTTGTTTATCGAGACCCAACAATGGACGCAAAATCCTGAAACGGCTTGCTTCTTCGACAGCCCCCAGATTTCCCAATGTCTGACTGCTGACTTGTCCCAAATTTTCACCGGTCAAAATAGCCGTTGCACCGACTTCATCGGCAATGTCACTAGCGATGGCGTTGAACAATCTTTTCATGTGGACAAAATAGTCACGATGAGCTTCCTGTTCAGTGAATTTTGCCAAGGTATCCCCAACCAAAACAACTCGAAGATTTGCTTCGATTTGATTGGCAGAATCAATGGTCTTGATCAAGTGGTTCAAACTGGCTACCGCTTTGTCCTCGGCCTCTGTACCAGTGATTGGTTCTTGGGAGCAATGAACTGGAATAATGTCCCAACCGGCTCGGACCATTCTAGCCACGGCCACCGGGGAATCAATACCACCCGAGACTAGAGCGACACATGTCGGAGTCAGCCCCATACCGGAGCCTATCGGTTCACATCCATAATGGGATGGGTCAGGGGAATCTGAGTGACAGCCTCAAGAGGGGGGAGCCTCACCCATCCACTGGAGATAGAGATGTCAGAACCCTATTCGCTTGAGCCTGTGACAAAAATTGACGAGGTTTTTCCCCAGGATACCAATGCATACAATACCTTGTTTGGTGGGCGATTGATGAGCATCATGGATACGGCTGCAGGTATGGTATCAAGCAAGTTTGCTCATCGAGAATTTGTGACTGTTTCTGTGGATGCTCTGAAATTCAAGCGACCCGCATACCAGGGTGATTTGATCGAAACGACAGCGAAAGTGGTCCACACCAGTACACATACTGCTGGTGTACATGTTGTAGCCAAGCGGTTGAATCGAAGTGAGTGGATCACGGAAGAGATTTGCTCTGGATTTTTCTTCATGGTTGCTATCGATTCACAAATGCGACCGATTCCAATTCCACAACTGACCCCCTCATCTGAAGAGGACAATAGGATGTGGAAATTAGCACAGTCGGCTCGAGATGCGATGAAGTCATCCGAAAGGTGACACCATTTTCAACGAGAACCGGGGGCGCGATGCATGCCTGTACTGAATGTCGCCTTTGTGGGTTCGGAAGAACTCGCTAGAAAGTTGGGAAAAAAGGGCGATGTCAGAGACATTGAATCCTATGTTCACAAAGAGACCCATGGCGGAGACGTCCGAATCCTGTCGTTGCTACGCCCATTAAGGCACCCAGAACGTTTGCGACCATTGCTCAGTGTTCTCAATGTTGCGAAAGCGGGAATTGTCGAAATCACGGCTGTTGATGCTGCATTAGGTGAGGTTTTGGTTGCATTTGGTGCTGCGGAAATACATCATGGCCACGCCATCATTTCACCAGAGGATGGGGGATGGATTGATGCTGAACAAGTCAAGATGATTTTGGATCAAGCTGGGTTGCAAAGTTGGACTCTTCATGAATCAGTACCGGATGAACACACTTTGAGAGATACGCTCCTTTCAAACGTCCCAGATGGTGAGCAAGAGTCCCCATTGGTCATACCAATTGATCAACATTTCAATGTGAAAGGCGTAGGTTTGGTTGCCATCGGTTATGTTCAGGCCGGAGCCATATCAAAGCATGATGAAATCTTGGTCCTTCCAGCAAATGAAAAGGGTATTGCTAGGAGTTTGCAAGTCATGGACGATGATGTTGAACAGAGTATTGTTGGAGACCGTGTTGGTGTTGCCATTCGCAACCTACGAGAGGAGGCACTACACAGAGGATGCATCCTCACCCATCCTGATGCCAATGCCATGACGAGACACGATAGATCAATATTCACTCTACAAAGAGCCCCATTTCAAAAGCGCGAATTATCTGAAGGAGATGTGATTCACGCTGCCGTAGACTTGCAGTTTCAAGTCGGGCGGATCCAAACCATCGATGCAGGATTGATTACCGTAATTTGGGAACAGCCACTGTGGATTCAGAATCGAGAGACTGCACCGGTGATGATTGCTCAGTTGGATGCTGGAAACATGAGAATCATGGGTGTAGCCACTGATATCGCGCCCGCGTGAGAAACCAACTGCCAAAGTGTGGGCCCAATGGTGATGAACTCCAATAAACTGTATAAGCACCAAGTGACGCTGACGTCTTGGGATGCATCAACAGGAAGGGCCCTTTGGGGTTCAACCTGAGCAGCGTGGGTACGAACTTCTCACGACGTTCAGGTTGGCCGGAGTCGGCGGAGGCGTCAAAGGTCTCTTGAGTGAAAAGTTCCTACTTCTGGAACGACGAGATGGCAAGGGTATCCGAGTAGATATCAAAACCATCCGTCGTGTGCGTCATCATCACATCCCCGTCATTGCCCCTGGGTTGACTTGGATTGGATTCATCACAGTGATACTTGCTGCTCGTGTACTAACGGGACCTGTTCAATTACCCGCGTTATTTGCTGGTGCTGCCATGATCAGCACATGGTTGATTGGGAGACGACCGACGTTATGTATTGATACCAAACACGGAGATCGTCACATGTTACACGGCCCTGACAGCCTGTTACTCAGAACTCAGATGATGATTAATCGCTTGTGTGATGGAAAAACATTGGAAGAGGCCAGAGAGGGATTGGAAGAAATCCAGAGGAACTCAAACTTCCCTGCTATGGCGCCTCTTCTTCCCGAACCTGCGAATACGATGCAGGTCGAAGAATCGCCCAAAGATGCTGAACTCCTTCCTGAGATTGAAACCTTTGACGAATCAGATTTGGAACAGGCTCTGAAGGCCATGTATCACGGTGATGCAGGGACTTTACCTGAACCCAAACCCGTCTCGGAACAATCCATTGTCAATCGGACTCCTGCGACAGAATCATTCTCTACCGAAAGTCATGCTGATCATGCAGGCAAAGGATTACTCGATAGAGCTCGAACTTCTCTGTATGAAACTCGATCCGAAAACACGGAGTGGAACAATCAACAAAACCTGGAAAAATGGTCCAAACCCTGGGAACAAACGTCTCCAGAAGTAACGGCAGTAGCAAATCAAACCGACTCTGCATATGAGCGAGCATGGGGGCGGAATTCACCAGATTGGTATTCTGAAAAACAAACTGCAAGCCCTGAAAATCGATTCCAGTCAGCACTAGTTGAAGCCAAGGAAGAAGCGGGTACATTCTTTTCCAGTGAAATGTTTGATGATCCTGGTTCTCAAACCACGGATACCGGAATTTTTGGGAACATGTTCGATTCACCCGCAGAGACAAATATCCCTGAACTCCAGTCGTTGCCTCAAACTGAACCTGCACCGACGTGGTCGGGCCAAGCCATTCGTGAGGCCATGCCCCCTACGAGCAATGCGTTGGCGACCGCTCTGCCAGAACCAACTCCTCACGCGCTCCGCGAAGAGTGTTTGGGCGTCGTTGCGGCGGCTAGAATCAGCCCATCTCAACCCGAGCCTGAGACGAAGAAGGCGCAATCTGGATTAGAGGAGTTTCCTGCAATTGGTGCCTTGTTTAGAAATACACCCAACGTCCGGAAAAAGGTTGCTAACAAACCCAAGCGTGGCGTATTATCAAGACTTGCTCGCCGAGGGAAAAAAGCACTTATTCGAACGGAAACAAAATCACAGCAAAAAATTCGACCCGTCAGAATCGAAGGTAATGATTACGCAGATGTATATGGTGACGATGATGGGTTTGAAAATGGCGAATACCGCGAAGTAGCGATGCGGTCTGGACAAATTTTGAGACTCCGAGCCGACCAAGATCACCAGGCAGAAGTGGCTGAAAGAATCAAGAATTTATCAAAATCTACAGGTGGAGACATCGCGGAAGATGAAACGGATGCACTTATCCAACGATTGTCTGAGAGTGGCGATTTGGCACCGATTGCCAGCCTTCTCAAGGCCGCTGAAACAAAACAACTGTCATTTGGACAAATGGCCAGCACATCCCCTCCAAAGGAAGCTCCTGGCCATCATGGCATCTCACGAATGGGTTGATTACAGCAACCCTACCATACGGCGATACGTGTCCAATCTGGCATGATACTCTCCTCGCTCCAGCTCAACAATTCCTGTAACACCAAATTGTGAGAGTGTAAACGACGCCGTTACCGTGGCATGAACCAGTGCATTGTGCAATTCATCTAGGCTCGGAACTAACGATTCAGTTTCTGACAAAAATGTTAGCAATGTACCGGCGAATGAATCTCCACAACCTGTAGGGTCGACCAAATCAGATGTTGGATATGCCGGGAGTGTGATCATTCCTGAATCGGTCAAGGCAATACATCCATGTTCACCTTTTTTGATGATTAATATCGACGGACCTATGCCCGAATCTTTGCCACCAGTAAGAGCTTCACCGCTTCGAATTGATTCGCCGGCACGAATCAAGTTTTCATCCTTAGCAATCATCCGAACTTCATTATCGTTGAGAATCGCTAAATCAATTCGCCTTAACACACTCGATAATTCCTCAAAAGCGATGTCAATCCAAAGATTCATTGAATCCAATGCGATGTATTTTGCACCCTCACATTGATCAAGGACATGTGCTTGGATGGAGGGATGATTGTTTGCAAGAAACAAGACCCGAGGCGCCCACCATGCTGCTGGTACTTTTGGCTCATATCCGTCTAGAACATTTTGCTGAGTCTCAATCGTAATCGCTTGCGCCATATCTCCTTCATATTTACCATGCCAGCGAAATGTTCGTCCTCCATCAATGGTTTCGATTCCGTCCAAATTTAGGCCCGCATGTTTTAGCAATTGGATATCGACGTCTTCGAAATCATCTCCGACTGCGCAAACCAGCCCTACTGGAAGTGTGCCGCCGGGGTCTTGCCTTCGACTGGTGTGAAACGCCGCAGCAAGACCCGCAAATGTCCCAGATCCACCTAACGAATTCTTCACTGAACCTGTATCTGTTTCAAGATCATCGTAGGCCAAACTACCGACGATTACGATATCCATGTTCTCACCCGAGCAGGTTGGGATGTTCCTCTAGATATTGAATGGTAACATCGCGCGCAATAAAATCTGGCTCATTCAAAATTGCAAGATGCAATGGAATGACGGTTTGGACTCCAATCAATGTCGTCTCAGTGAGGGCAGCCCTCATTTTGGCAATCGCTTCATCTCGGTCTTGACCCCATACAATCAGTTTCGCCAATAATGAATCGAAGCAACCTGGCATTTCGTATCCGATGTGGGCATGTGTGTCTACTCGTACGCCCCGCCCACCAGGAAAATGGCAGTCCCATAATTTCCCAGGGGAAGGGATGAACTTAATCGGATCTTCAGCATTCAATCGGCATTGGATGGAATGTCCTGAGAATTTGACCTCTTCTTGTTTGAGAGGCAAACCCTCTCCAGCCGCAACTCGAATACCCATCTTCACAAGGTCGACACCGGTAATCATCTCGGTGATTGTGTGTTCGACCTGCACTCTTGGATTTACTTCCAAGAAGTAAAATTCACCGTGTTTATCGCGAAGGAATTCGAATGTGGCCAACCCTCGGTAACCTACTGAACGTGCACCTTCACAAACTCGCTCGCCGATTTCAGCTCGGACTTTTTCGCTCAACCACGGGCCCTCTTCCAGCAATTTTTGGTGACGCCGTTGGATGGAGCAAAAACGCTCACCGAAGTGGATTGCATTTTCACCATCTGCCAGAACTTGAAATTCAACATGCTGCGCACCCTCAATGAATTTTTCAACGAAAACACGACTGTCCCCAAAGGCAGATTGCGCTCGAGATTGACAGAGATTGAGCGCTGATTCAAACTCATCTGCATGATGCACGACTTGCATGCCTATTCCACCTCCACCTGCTGCGGCTTTGATGATTACAGGATATCCGATTTCCTCAGCCAATTGTCTGGCGACGGAGGCATCATCGATGGCTTCATCGCTTCCCTTGGCCACAGGTAGACCTGCAGCCTCCATGGCTTTTCTTGCCTCGATTTTATCCCCTAACAACGAGATTACATCAGCACTAGGTCCGATGAATGTGATGCCTTCTTCCTCGCATCGACGAACAAAGGCTGCATTCTCTGCAAGAAACCCATATCCTGGATGAATGGCTTCAGCCCCTACATCTTTTGCAGCTTTTATCACCGCCTCATAATCAAGGTATGAATCAAGTGGATTTGTACGATAGAGAGGGATTGCAAAATCGGAAAATCGAACTGGCAATGAGAGACGATCTTCTCGGCCATGAACAATGCAAACTTCGACTCCGAGTTCTCGGAGAGCACGACTGATTCTAAGCGCGATTTCACCGCGATTGGCAATCAATACGCGCTTGAACATGTTAGTTGGCATCCGAGTTCGGTTCAAAGGCGTGCCGCATCCGCCCTTAGGGCGGATTCAATCAGTACACGTCACGGAGGTACCGCTTCTCTTCGCGCATGAGGGTCTGTTCAACAAATTCCTTGGCTTCATCGTCAGACATGCCACCATGCTCTGCACAGATGTTGATGAGGGTCGTATGTACGTCCTTGGCCATGTAATTCTTATCTCCACAGACATAGAAGTAACCCCCATTGTTGATCCAGTCCCAAATCTCTGCAGCGTGCTTGGCCATCAGGTGCTGCACATACACCTTTTCAGGTCCTTCTCTAGACCACGCCAAGTCCAACTTGTCAATGGTTCCATCTTCGACATAAGCAGAGATTTCATCACGATAGAGATACTCTCCTGCCTCGGTCCAATCACCGAAGAAAAGCCAATTTCGACCTTCCGCCTCGTCAGCCTTACGTTGTTGTAAGAATGCCCGGAAAGGTGCAATTCCTGTTCCGGGACCAACCATAATCATGTCTTTCTTTCCATCTTCGGGTAGGATGAAAGATCGCGTGGGAGACATGAACACTCGAACGCCTTCAGTTCCTTCTGGAACACGATCTGCGAGGTATCCTGTGGTCAAACCAGTCTTGGCTCGACCTTGGCCTTCGTATCGAACAATTCCCACAGTCAAATGGACAGTACCTGGTTCAAAATCAGGTGATGATGCAATCGAATAGAGCCGAGGTTTGAGACGATCAATTTGGTCTACGAACTCTTGACCACTAAATCCCAGATGCCCAAAATCATTCAGGACATCGATGTAATCCCTACCCCACAGATAGTTCTCCATTTCTTTAGCATCTGCATTCAGTGATTCCCACAATTCTTCAGCTGGATCAACATTACTCATTGGAGGAGTGAATCCCCCTGGATAGTCATCATCTTGACCGGACCATGACCAATTCATTGTTTGGTCTCCTGAATCCACCAGCACACGTTGTCGTTTCACTATTCGAATTGCTGTGCTGTCCGTAGAAGCGAACTTTTCTCCGATACTTGCGACAAATTTCCGATTCGCTTGATGAATCTCGTAGTGGTTACAGAGGGCTTCATGAAGAGTCATTTGACCTGCATGTGTATCGACGATTTCGTCTGGATTGGCACCTAGGGCGACAATCACATCGTCGACCAGATCAGTAGATGTGACTGGAATCACACCGAGCGCATCGCCTGCCTTGTATTCCAGTCCTGAGTCACCTAGGTCAAACACAATGTGGCGGGTTTCCTTACGCGAGCCTTCCCCGTTCAGAATATAGTTCACTGTGACCGTAGAATCGTATGGATTCTTTGCACTCCACTCAGATTTTTCAGTGGATTTACTTGTTTCAGTGACAACAACTTCTACAACTTCTTCTGCATCTTCACTGTCAGAAACTGTTGCCTCTTGCTGAATCTCAAGAGCGGCCATTGCAGGTATCACGCTGTCAGCCCATTGCTTCCATTCTGGCTCAAAATCTACATCACAGAGTTGTATTTGATTTGTTCTTTCTGCACCCAACTCAGATAATTTGTTATCCCAATCAATTCCCGCTTGACAAAATTCGTCGTAAGAAGTATCGCCAATAGCACAAACCGAATAGTGAACACCCGTCATGGGAGGATTATCGGCACAAACCTTTTCCCACAAATCAATTGCATTATCCGGCATCTCACCCTCCCCCCATGTCGACGTAATAATCAGCATTCGCTTATGATTAGCAAGATTTTGCGCATCAAAACCATCCATGTCGATGACTTCAGCATTTAACCCAGATTGATCGGCGATTTTCTTCGTACTCATCGCTAAATCTTCCGCATTTCCTGTTTGAGAACCGAAGAAAATGGCAATTGAATTATCCAAATTATCAGACATAACATCGACCTTTTCCCATACCATGAGGTGAGGGTTATTTCGCCCGTAAAGTAGGTCCTATTTCAACCAAAGGGAAGCATGATATCTTGTTGTAGGTGAATCCCATATCCACAAACTTGACTTTAGGTTATTGTTGCGGGTTATGAGGCGACATCGTGGTGACATTGACCTTCCTCGGCTCAGGTAATGCATTCTGTCCATCGGGTCGAATGCATTCTCTAGTTTTGATTGATGATGGGCTATTGGTTGATGCTCCACCAACAGTGATTCCTCAAATGAGAAAGTACGGCATTTGCCCCTCATCAATCACTGATTTATTCATTACACACTGGCATGGAGACCATACCTTTGGTGTTCCATTTTTGTTACTGGAAAGAAAATGGATTTCTGATCGTGCTGGGAACCAAAATATAACCATACATTCTCTCGCTGGTGGGGAAGAGAAACTGACACATTTGTGTGAACTCGCCTATCCTGAATCACTTGGAGACTTACAGTGGGTTTCGCACAACCATATGCAAGGTGAGGCTCAAGGATGGAAGTTTGAGCGGTTTGAAGTCTGCCATAATCCGATCACTGAACCGTATGGATATCGCTTTGAGAAAGAGGGATTCATTTTGGTCCACTGTGGGGATTCAGGGCCCTGTGAAAATATCGAGCGCCTAGCATCTGAAGCGAATGTGATGATTATTGAG
>DAHO01000013.1 GCA_002498455.1 Euryarchaeota archaeon UBA602 | reverse complement strand
CCGTCATCGTTTCCATTCATGACAAGTAGTGTATCGATTGCACCAAGGGAACCGAACAGGAATAGGGTCCAATGCAACCAAACTTTGGGTTTTGCAACCTTCTGGATTTTACTTACACCTTCACTGATCTCAAGTTCCATGAAATCTTTCGCTCTGGAACGACCGAAGAGGAGTGCTAGACCTAGCGTTGCCAATGCCGTAAACATCGTTGCACCGAATCCGATAGCGGGGTTCACATTGAAGCCAAGCGGCTCAAATTGCATGAAACCCACACTGGCCAAAACCGCGGGTACTGCGGCCATCGCGAGCAGATAGCCGAAGAACCAAGCTACGGTCGCAATCACAGCCAACTCAAGCAGGACCATGCCACGAAGCCCTTCAGAAGTTGCACCAATCACCCGATGAATGGAAATCTCACGTCGTCGTTGTTCAAGTGAAAGTACCAGCCCATAGATGAGTACAGACAATGATAGTACCACGATAGGAATCATGATGATGTAGTCAAATGCCTGAATCAATCCAAGGAAGATATTAAGGAACAGAATCGTTCCACTCACGATGTCTACATAGAACAATTCAACCTCACCATCGGCATAGGTTTGATCTTGTACTTCTCGACCCAAGTCGTCCAACCAATCTGCAGCATCAGCCGTCGATGATGTTGGGAGCAGTGATCGATCTAGTGTCAAACCTAGGTAGATGTGATCATAATCAATCAGAGTCGAGCGTTGACTCTCATTCAGTGCAGCCGATGTGGAATAAATTGGATTTGCTGCAAGAGTTGGGTTACCTTGAGGCCATGGTTCGTAAATTCCTAAAATCTTCATATTTTCCAAAGTCATGATTTTTTGGCAATGTGATAATACCAATTCATCCAGAGTAGATGTTTTGATTTCATCGCACTGGTCTTCTTCAAAATCCCCAAATTTAGATTCGGTAGTGTAAGTGAAACTCAGATTCGATATGATGTCACCAACTTCGGCATTTGCAGTGCTTGCCACATCGGAGGGAATGTATAATCCACTTTGATTTGCAACATTTTCAGCAGATTCCCACTCTCCCATTCCATAGATGATATTTTCAGAAAGACGATCCGCCAGTACTCCGTCGAATGCGCCATCACCCAAGAATGAAATCGCACGTTGATTGACGACTGGAGGTCCGGTTGTGTATTCATAATCCCAGATCTTCTCTTCATTCCATGACCTCTGCTGATCTGGCGTATTGACTTCATGCATCAATAACGGCAAAGAAAAGAAAATATCCTGATTCCCAAAACTGACGTCGCTGTGTAGGCCCTTTTTACCAAAGATGACGGCACAATCTGAGAATTCTTCCATTGCTGTTAGTTCATCACAAACTTCAACCAAAGTTGTGGTGTTATTCGTCCACCCATCAACTCCTTCACCGGGCGCCTTTCTGAATTCGGCCTTCGCATCAATTACGTTGACTTCAAGCGAACCCTCAAAGAATACTTGGGACAATCCCACACCGTATGAGAGGACTGTGGTAATCACTAGACTGGCTAGGAACACACCCGCGAAGACGGCCATTCCTCGTTCTCGTCCCCTCCATGCACCTAGGGCCGCGAGGCGTAGGTTGTCAGGTAAATCCCGTATTTTCTGCATCATTGCTTTCATTCGAACAAATCTCGAATCATCGGAGTCGGTTGACTTTTGAGGTGATTCTACAATCGCGTCACTCATTCTTCTTCACCTCCTTCTTTGTCTAGGCCCCAAGCAGAGCGAATATCACTGGCGGCTACTGTACCATCTCGCAATAGGAGCATTCGATCGGCCTGACTAGCCAAATCTGGATCATGGGTAACCATTAGAATCGAAATCGGGTTTTCTTCATCATGACACAATTCCTTGAACAGTCGAAGAACATCTGCACCAGAAGTGATGTCGAGATTCCCTGTCGGTTCATCTGCCAAGAGTAAGGGCCGATTACCGGCTATGGCTCGGGCGATAGCGACGCGCTGTTGTTGACCCCCGGATAATTGGTCGGGAATATGGTCCATACGATCGCTTAGATTGACACGAGCTAGGGCGGATTTAGCACGCTCCTCCGCTTCTTTCGAAGAGACACCAGAGATTTCCAATGCCATTGCAACATTATCCACTGCGCTAAGATGATCTAGCAGATGGAAATCTTGGAAAATCCAACCAACAAGATTGCGCCGAACGTCAACGACTCCAGAGGGATTCTTCAGTCCGTATGTTCGTGAATTGAGATTAATTTCACCACCATCGGCAGGGAGTAAACCTCCAATGATGTTGAGAAGTGTCGATTTGCCACACCCAGATGGGCCCATGAGAGCAACCAATTCTCCTGGTTGTATTTCGAAATCAATGCCTTTGAGGACCTCCAAACGATTGGACCCCGAACCGAAGCCCTTGGTCAGGTCATTGACGCGTAGCATATCTCAATCTGATTTCTTGAGGTTTTAAGCAGTTGTTCTTGGTCTAGTCTGAATTTACAGCAAATTCCATGCATTTTTGAGTCTGTCAGACCAAGCTTCAATGCTGAATTCTTGAGCACGCTTTAATGCAGTTTCATTCGGTGGTCTTCGCTTTTGATTTGAACCCATTTTCATGATTGCATTGACCCATGATTCTATGTCTTCATGAGGCAGGAGCCATTCTGCAGGTGCCACTTCATTGTGTGCTGGCATATCAGCAACCAGAACAGGGCAACCGGAGGCCATCGCCTCCAGTGGAGGTAATCCAAAACCTTCTGCAATACTGGGAAACAATAGAGCGTCACAATGCTGGTAATATCCACATAAATCAACGTCAGAAAGACGCCCCACCCAGTGAAGGTTAACGCCTGAATTCTCGGCTTTTTTGAGTAGTTTTTGCTTTGACTTTTGACTCGATTCCGAACCGACTTTGTGCAAGACTGTACGCATCTTGACATCCTCAGGAAGCGCGCCCAAAACGTCGATCAGAAATTCCAGCCGTTTTCGGGGTTCTTCACTACCGACACAGAGCAAATTGATTCGCGTATAATCCAGAGCTTTTGGCTTGGGTAAGGGATAGGAAATTGGGTCATATCCCCCTACATCAATTCCATGAGGAACGACTGCGACCTCTTTTTTTGGCCATAATTTACGTGCTGCTCTGGCTGTGGCTTCTGAGATACAAATCAACAAATCTGCTCTTTCAAGTCCTCGACGAATGTGTTTTAGATCACGGCGGCGGATTAGCCCTGGGCTACTATCGCCAATGCTAACCACACCTTGAGATGTTGAAATTTTTCTTGGCTCCAAATGGAATAAGTCGTGAACGGTAACACTGACTGGAATTTTTGAATCCTTAGGTACGAGATGGGCCTGTTCCTGATCAGTGATGTGTAAAATCGCATTCTCACTTCGCAATCGGCCGATTCCAAACAGATGTACCGATACATCTTTTGCAATCTTGGCAACCAGACGAGGATGATATTTTCGTCTTCTGAGCCACCTTTTCAAAATACCACCCTCAAGACCATGCTCAATGACGGTATCGAAGTGATAGTCGGGAACTTGACCTCCTTTCAGACGGTCTAACAGGTCGTGATGAGCTCTACCCAAGCCACTGGAACGCGGCAGGGAGCCCCCCCGAATGACCAAAACTGGGCGCGACATCAGCCCGCCCAGCCCATGCTGATATTAAACGGGCAAGCGAGGGCGTGTGCGTGGACGACGATTCCGACTCCAAGCCCCGCCTGCTGGTGGTGAAAGGAACCTTCGAGCAATTTGGAGGTGCAGAGAGGGATTTGCTGAATAATTTGCAGGCTTGGCAAGAACATTTCGAAATCACACTAACATCGTTGCATCTGCCACAGGATGCGCGAGATATTTTGGAGTCGCTCGATATTTTGTATCTTACACCTGCAATCCCATGGAGAAAACCGACTGGTGGATGGGCTGAATTCCGTGCATTGGCCTCTAGGCAAGCTTCCAATCGGTGGTGGAACATGCTAGAGCTGACCGAGCAAGGATTGCGATTGCATGATGTCTTGGCAACCAGTGATGTCGTACACTTGACCAGTGGTGTAGCCAGCCTTGAATTTAGTCAAATGGTTCCCAAGGACTTGCCCATTCACTACTACTGCTTAGAGCCACATCGGGGATTGCATGAAGATGTACTTCACCGCAGAGTGGATGGTACACCGAAGCAAAATCTTGCCATGACAAAATTCCTGTTGGGTAAACAACGTCGTCGTGATATTTCGATGACCCATGACCTTGTGGATCGCTCAAATTCAGCAATCAGTGGAAACTCTCCCTGGATTCAAAAACGAATCAAATCAGTGTACAATGAAGACTCTGGGTTGCTCTGGCCATCAGTCAATCTTGATGTATGGAAAGGCGATTGTCCTGAACCGGAAATGCGTGTGGTTGCCATCGGTTCTGCCTCCTACGTCAAGGGCACCATGGACACCATCGACATGTTGGCTGGAACCAATTTGGTGTACCATCATGTGGGTGGAGGTTCGGAAGAAGATTTGGCGATTCTCAGAAATCATGCAAATCGCAAGGATGTTGATTTTGTAGTTGAGCCTCGACTTTCGCAAGAGGCATTGGTCTCCTTGGTCAAGAGGGCTCTCGCAGTCATTTCATTGGCACGCGATGAACCGTTTGGTTTGACACCCATCGAGGCACAAGCCGCCGGTACACCGGCACTGATGGTCGACGAGGGTGGCTATCAACACACGGTCAAAGATGGAGTCTCGGGTCGTTTGTTACCACGAGGTGATTGGAATGCCTGGCACTCCGCACTGGAGGAAGCCAAGGACTCCGAAAATCGTGCTGCGTGGTCAAAAGCCGGGCAAGCGCAAATTGCAGAGATGGGCTTGCAGCCCGAAGATCAAGCGAATGTTCTGAGAAAAATCATCGCAAAGTTGAGAGATTAATCACTCATCTTTTCGCCCTTCGGTTGGATGAAAATCACAACCAACAGCGCGATGATTGAGAGCATCGCGAAAGTTACAGATATACCAAACGAAAGCGATGGGGCGGATTCAAGATGTGGCCAAACCCCGATTAAATCGCCGACTGTTTCACCACGAGTCATCAGACTACCGATCGAGCCGAGCATCGCAGCTGTGCCAAATCCTAGACCGACCAAGACCACATGGAAGATTCCCTTTTT
>DAHO01000077.1:1322-11427 GCA_002498455.1 Euryarchaeota archaeon UBA602 | reverse complement strand
ATCCGAAAGGGTCAATCAATTGCGAGATGAGGTCCGTGCTCGCTTGGCACCAATGACACCAGACTCCTCAACATGGGACGAGCATCGTTGTTGGCATATTCTCGGCCATCTACGAGCGCTTGCGAGAGGGGAACACTTGGGCTCTTGGCGAGAAGAAGTCCTGGCGGCCCGCGAGATACGCGATGAGATTCGCAGCGGCAATCATGCTTTTCTCGATCTCCAGCAAGAGGCCAGTCAAGTTGCCAAAAAGCTACATGCAGCCAAACTCGATGGACGCAGCTTAGATACCAAGGGGCTGAGAAACCCCGGATTGTCAGAGACATTGGCTGTTTTCCCTGCCCTGCTTCTTGCCATTCTTTCCGCCCCGTTGACTCTAATTGGAAGCGGACTCATGATTTTCTTCGGCAAGGTTTTGGGTGATCGCACCGACGAAGGATTGGATGCTAGAACGACATACCACCTATTGGCCTCCATGCTGGGCCCACTGCTTATTTGGCCAATCCCAATCCTCATTTTATCGGGCAGTTTCTGGATGTATCTGCCAGAGTCCCGTGAGTTTACCCCACTGTTAGTTGTCGTATTACCAATATTGTTTCATCTGTCAAACAAAGTGGCCATTCGTGCATGGGACTTCTATGTCATTGCAAGAGATGCTCGTAGAATCAATCAACTGCGAAGACACTCCGAAGGTTCCGTCATTGCGACCAAGGTCACCAGTTTACTCGCTGCGCTGAAATAGGTCGCCGTCCCCCAATGGTTCATGGCGACCAAGGATATTGAAGACAGGGTGAGAAACTGGTTGTCTGGAGAAGGCCTTGAAATCAAGGAACGGGACGATCCACGTGCAGATTTCCATTTCTTGGTACGTTATCCACCTACGAAGCACGGCCATCTGTTCAATGTCTTGTCTCCCAAAGAGCGTAATCTATTGGTGATTTCAAGCGTAACTCAAGTCGATGCTGGCCAACAGGACGAGATGAACAAGCATGCCAACACCGATCCTGAGGGATGGGAAGAGTGGTTGCACGATACACGCCTTCAATTGACACGTGCACACGTTGATTGGGTTCTTCATGTTGGTCACGGTGAACAAAAACCAGGCCCGCTTCAAGCGTTCAACCTGTCAATGCCAACATGGTTTGATGGGGTAACCCAGAACGAAGTAATGCAAACATTACGCCGTTTGTGGCTGTCGAAATTATCGCTGATTCATGAGATCAAATTCTCTTACGGACCCGGTGTTGGTAAACCGGGCCCTGTCGACGATTGGGCCAAGGGTGGACCAAAACCGGTCACGGATTCAACGCCTTCAACCAAAGAAGTCGAAACTGATGAGACTGGAGGATTTGGAACCGGTTTTGATCCCTCAGATTGGGTCTAAGTCACCCCTCGCGCGCGCTCATGCGCGAACTGACCGCAAGGGGGTTCGGTTAAGTAGGAGGGAAATAGCGTTGTCAAGGTGCTGGAGAGGTTCTCCAGGGGTCGATTAAAATGAGTAACAGCAAACAAAGTAGTATCACAATGGTGATGATTTTCGTCATGAGCACATTGTTGGTCGGGTACGTACCACCAGTCGCACAAGGTGCATCAGTGGTTATCACCGATGCCGTGCAGATTGTGGATGGCGGCGCAGTCAACGAGCGAATGGCTTCAATGACAAGCGATAGTGAAGGGAATATCCACGTTGTATGGAGCCGAAACACACAGCATCTCTACTACTCGATGTTGGACCCTCGGGCTCAAACACTAATCGATGTCACTCAAATCTCCAATGGTGGCGGGCACCGTGCCTGGCATCCTGATATTGACATCGACAGCGATGATCGAATTCACATTGTCTGGGCAAATAAAGCCAGTCAGCACGAAATCCTGTACACGCTACTCGACCCTAGCTTAGACGATCAGGACGGCTCAACAGCTGACGACTCTACGATTTCAATTATCGACGATACCGAGGTCACCCGACGGCAACAAAATCGCGATTGGCCCGCAATTGCTGTGGACAGTCAGAATAACGCACACATTGTATGGGAAGATTCCTACGATCGTCATGACAAGTATTTCCAGCAGCCACAAATTTACTACAAGTTCTTGGAAATCGATGAAGCCTCTCGAGAGGCAATTACTGCAATCGACAGCACACTGTTGACTCCAATCATCGGGCACAAAGGGCACCCTGACATCGCCATCGATGCCGATGACCTTGTGCAGATTGCATGGGATGACACGCGGGGTGGAAAAGTGGAGATTGTATCTCCGATTGACACGTCGGGCTCCATGTATTCTGAATGGGCCGACATGTGCGTTGTGTTCTATGGAGGCTCATGGTCCAATGGGGGTACTTTCCAAGGAATCAAACCCATGCTTCAGGAAGCGAACATCTCCGTCTTTGAGACCCTCTATGCACTGGGTGGGTTTTACCCAAGCGCTGCGACAAGTGGTGCCTGTGCTAACCAACCTCATCACGAGAACCCACGGGCCAACCACCTCGACATTGGTGACGACTCCGGCGGTCTAATCAAGCTCCACTCTACCATTTACAACGGTGGCGCACAGAGCGGTGGATATCAAGGTGAAGACTGGGGCCCAGGTAGCACTTGGGCTTGCTTGTCTTGGGTAGACAACAACGGAAACGTTCCGGGCAACCCTCCGACAACTCATGATCACAAATGGAATCCAAACGCAACGAAGATTGTGATTCCAATCAGTGACGAAGGCCCCAAGGGAGGCGATCCTCCTCAACAATCCGATGACATTGCGAGCATCAATGAGGCCCATGACGCATGCGTAAATGCAGGTGTCATCCCAGTCGGTTTGTACGGGTCATCTTGGGGTGCTAACAATCAGGTAGCTAGCCATATGCACGACCTTTCAGAATGTCCGAACGGCCAAGTCAACACAAACACCCGCATTTGCCCAGGCTCAACCACTCGCAATACCGATGCTGGCGGCCAAGTGTATGCCTTCCCAGCATCTGGAAGCAACAACATGGACACACTCGTTGAAGCCATGGTTTTCCTAGCGACCAACAACAGCCGTGAAATCTACATGACTGTCTTGGATCCTTATGCTAAGATTCAGAACCCTGCACCTGGTTGGACTTATGGACAATCTGGAACAGACGAATCGAACAACCGTTACACAGAGGACTTGGGTCCTAGTCAGGACGCCAACGGCTACGGACACCTCGTCGTGGTCAACGACACCCGTGTAACATTGGATGACGCATTCAGCCTCCATCCTTCCTTGGCAATCGACAACAGCGGCGATACCCATTTGACCTGGATGGACACCCGAGACTATGGTTTTGACAAGGACGACAACTACGAGGTTTACTACACACGTCTTCGCCTCAAGGGTGCAGCAGAGTGGGATGGTGTCTCTGGAGGCCTTCCGACTTACGGTATCAAGAAGATTGTCGACACTAGAATTTCGTATGTAGAAGGGGCGAGTAATGTCAATCCAAATGATTACTATCGCGCATCTTCATACATGCCACAAGTTCTTGCAGACAACCAAAACAATGTCCACATTTCGTGGCTTGAAAACTCCAACACCTCACAGGGCGAATCCATCATGTACACTCGCCTGAATCACACCAACGATGTTGGGGATTGGCCACTGAACAGTATTGCAGCCGCCGTACTCGATCCGTGGGAGCGAGTCGATGTCACTTCATGGAACAGCGATAAGTTGGGTCCAAACAGCGGCCGACAGGTCGAACTCTCGCAGCCACCCGCATTTGCTAATGACTTAGGGAGTGGTGCCCATATTGCGTGGTCTGATACCAATAAATGCAATGAAAATTCGAACAATGGGGCTTACACGCTGTGTTACACTCACGTTCTGACCGGACAGGTCGATGTCGAATTGGCAGAAGATGAAACCTACTACCATGTCATTGAACCGGGAGAACAGACCATCTACAATTTGACGGTGAACAACTCCACTCCAGGTCCGATTGATTTGGTCGCAGATACTTTCTCGGTCAATCTCTCAGGTGTACCTGTGAATTGGACGGCAAACCTGTTCTTCGCCGACAACCATACTGCGATTTTCCCTGAGACACCAATTTTCTTGCTCGGTGGCGAATCGGTTCGTGTATACTTGCGAGTCCGCGCTCCATCGATTTACCAAGCGAACGAGGACGAATTGGCAGCTATTTACGTCTCAGCGGTATCCTACAAGGATCCCGCGATACGAAGCGATCGGTTGACGCTGACAATGATGGATGTCGTACACGGTATCGAGTTGGAAACAAGTCACTACCAATCCGACGTCGAACAGGGAGAGACCGCGATTTTCTCAATCACAATTACCAATACTGGAAACGTGTTTGACTCCTTTGCGTTCTATGACCCTACCACATTGCAAGGACAACAAGAATGGTTGCTACCTTGGGGTTGGCAGATTAACTTCCCATTGATGGTCAGTTTGGACCCGGGACAATCGGTCACCAAGAATTTGGAGATTTCAGTTCCGACCACACAGGACCCCGGTACCTTCGCTCTGTATCTCAAGGGCTGGTCAATGGGCGAACCAATCAAGAGTCTCGATAAAGGGACATACGACGTTCTTGAGTTGTGGGTTAACGTTAGTATCCGTTCGACGGGGAACATCATCTTCGATATTTATCGCACATCTGAAGTCGTCCATCCCGGTGAATGTCACACTTACACGATTGATGTAATCAAGAAGTTCGCTCCAGGTTATCTGATCTTCACCACCCCTGGTGCACCTGAAGCCAAACCCGAGGGTATGCCGTTGAATGAGTGGCAATACGATCATTGGACGGTCACCCTCGACTTCAGCAACGCACCCGGTGGCAATGATGGAGATATGAGCAAACCTCGACATTGGTCACAGATTAACGTCCCATACGAGGTCGGCGTGATTGTTTGTGCACCGACCAATGCAAGTGCAGGACTGGGTCCAGCCATCACTGTCAAAGCACACCTTCAGGGCGCATCCCGCGTCTCTGATGCAGTGATTCTTTCAACCAACGTAGAGCATGTTTACGACTTGGAGATGGAGGCACCGGATACAGCCTACAGTGTTGACCCGGGTCAACAATTGGTCATCCCAATCACGACCACCAACGAAGGTAACGGACCAGATCGTTACGATCTGCGCACCGCCTCAATTACCGATAGCAACGGAACGCAACTGCTGTGGAACATCGAAATCCCACGTGCAACTCTGTCTGAACTTGACCGTGACAATTCCGAAACCGTCGATGTGAAGATTAACATCCCCGGGCAAATCGTAGCGGGTAGTTACCAAGTTGTGTTGAAAGCCTTCAGTGAGGAGTACTACGACGGTACTGATGAGCGTGATGCCATTCTCTTTGATATCACTGTTAACCAATTCCACGACATGCAGATTTGGATTGATGAAACCGTCGAGAGCCAAATCAAGACCACAGCGCCCGGCCGAACGGTTCGATACCTGCTAAATGTCACCAACAATGGAAACGTTCCTGACATCCCCACACTTCACAACCACACCAAGAGTGGAGACGAATGGAATCCAACCCCGGATATGGGTTCATTGTCGAAGTGGGAAGTCAGATTCGCCATGGTCGAGGATTTCGATACAGAACTCCCTCGTGAGATTCCTTGCACTGTTCTTGGCGTTGGCGAAGCCGCACCTGTATACGGATGCGCATACCACGACGATGGCACATGGAGCTTAGCAGAGATGCCAGCATACACCACGGTCCAAGTTGTGGTTATCGTTGATATCAGCCCAACAGCTACACTGGCGAACCGTGAAATCGGAATCAAGGTCATGTCCAACTATGGAAGCTCTCCGAATGGAGATACCGATGAGACCCCCTCATGGGCGGACAGTTGTACGATTGACAATGATAATGACGGCGTTTTGGATAATGTTTACCCATGCGACACCAATGAACAGGTGTTGAGAATTCGATTGCGCGCCCCGGATCTTGAGATTACCAACTACCAAATCGATTCAAACAACCGCGATGCACCTGTTGGTGACATGATTCCAGTTGTTGTAGAGATAGCCAATACCGGTAACGTTCACGCGACAGATATCAACATCGTTCTATGTGAGGACGAGACTGAGGACAATCTGCGCAACAACATCTGTTCTGAGGAGAATATCGCCTACAGACAGGTTATCGGAGCCATTATGCCACCGGATGACAGCGGTAGTTCAGAACCTGTGAAAATCACGCTGCTCTACCCAGTTACTGCAGGAAACCATGACGTACAGGTCATCGTAGATCCTGGCAACCTCATCATTGAGGCCAACGAGAACAACAACCGGAAGAACATCGGTGAGTTGTCGAGTGAGAACGGTTGGTTGGACGTCGCTTTCGAAGTTGCAGGCGAATGGTCCGTTCCAAGCATGATTTTGTTGCTCACAATCGCTTTGATGGCAGTCGCTGGCATGGTTATGATTGCTCGCCGAAGAGAAGCCTTGGACAAGGTTGCGGCCCAATCCAGTATGATGTCGAGTATCGACGAAGAACTGAGATTCTGATTGAATCTACTTTGGGTCGGCCTTGGCCAACCACCAAGGCAGCAACCGATCATCACTTGTGGCGATGATGGTCCCTGTTTCAGCACCGATTTGTCGCATCATGACTCCACGTAGTGTATCCATCATTTCCTCTGCCCGTTGGGGCTGGATTTGCATACCTGCACAAAATTGGTCCAAATCTACAGGACGTCGCGGGGCCTCAAGTAAAACATGTGCCAATTGTCGCTCTTCATACACCTCAAATGTATCGTCGACGACTCGACTGGCCTTCTGTTTGATTTGTTGATGAAGTGCAATCAATGCATCACGCTCGGCATCTAATCGATCCAATTCGTCATTCAATTCTGACAACAAAGTTAGCGCTTCAGCCATCGGTAATCTTCTGCGAGTTCCAACCCGTTCGGCTACACTCAGAGCATCTTCAGGTAGTCGACTCGAGAGTCGCGTAGGCCCACCCTGAGGCAACTGTCGATGCTCTGCTCTAAACAGGTCTGGACCAAGATCGAGTCGAAGTGAGAACGATTGAGTAATGGCATAGATTCTCTTTGGGGGGCCACCCTTTTCGCTCGGAACTTTTTCACTGACAACAAATCCAGCATCTTCAAGCACTTTCAGATGCTTCATAATGGCTTGTTGAGAAACTCCGAGTAAATCCGCCAATTGCAAGGGGTAGTGCGCCTCACGTACAAGATGCTCCAAAATCGACCGACGTGTGCGATTTTCTAGAATGGAAAGCGCAGTGTCAAAATCAGTGACCACTTCTCAACCCGGTGTTAACTAGCCATCGGACTCCTATGAATGCTCGTCTGGATTACCCTTCATCCCATGACTTCCAACCTTGCTTGGAATCATCGGACTCTACAGGGGCCGATTCTGAAACCACTTCCTCGACAGTTTCGACCTCATCAATCACTCTCGCGAGATCGCCTTCTCGATCAGGACGGTCTGCAAATGGTGCGGGTACTTCGGGTTCGGTCGGCTCACTAACAATAAGATTCAGTGTCTCCCCCCCATGGACGCTTCTCCAGATTTCATCTGTCGTTGGTACGCGCTGTTGCAGACCCCCATCCCCAGGTGCGATGGGTACGAGCATACCGTCTGCAGTTTGCATCACCAAACCCGCACTTCCAACATTCTTCCTCCGATTTCTCCAAAGGATAAACGCCAATGGAATCAACCCACTACCACAGAATATTCCACAACAACTAGCATAGGTAATCCAAACCACATCGCTTTCTACATCAAAGATATCGATAATCCACAGTGTTTCCCCATCTTCAGCATTATTTTCGATGAAGTGAGGGCCACTTTCTTCGGGGATAAATGAACCCACAACATAGTACAATTCTCCACCTTCACCCGGGCGATTGCTCTCAAACCAACCCGGCTCCCCAATCGTAACCTCGGTCTGAGTGGCTTCCTCAGTAATGGTGCAATTGTGCTCAACATTGCTCAATCGAAACAGTAGATATGAACCATCCTTGCTTAGATTAATCGTTGCACTATCGCCTCCTTCGAGAGCGATAACGCTATTCAAACTCGGATCCGTTGTAGCTTCCAAGTCATCGGCAAACGAGACCAACACAGCAATCGAAACGACGAGAATAATCGCACCCGCAATCGCGAGATTCTTCGGGCGCCTCGAGGATTGCTGCACAACCCCCCCTCTAGGTTAACCTTCAATTGAGTTGTGTTTAGCGCCCAAGCCCGATTTCAGCCAATTTTTCCGGGAGATATGTATCGGTCACGAAATCCAAACCATACTTTGCCAAAGACTGTTGTTCAGCTTTCTTATCCAAGGACAACATCATCTGAATTTGTTCCTGCCACCATCCATCAGCAAATCGTGGGTCACTCAATTCTGCCTTCAGGGCTTCTACATCTTTGCTTGATAGTTTGTCGCTCGGCAGGTCATACGCTTCGATATCGTCAGCGGTAATCCCAAGATATTGGGCGGATGGAGTCGCCAAATATTCGGATATATGCGCGGTCTTAATCGCACCATAGGCGATACTTGCAAAGATTCTGAACGACCAGGGATCACCGTCAAGGAAGACAATGATCGGTAGATTCCATTCTTCATTCATCCGCTTCATGATTCGGCGCGTTGAGCGAGCCGGCTGACCTTTGAGATGCAACAGCCCACATCGATAATCTTCATCGAAGCCATTTTCCACCAACCGATCAAACATACCACCGGTCTCGATGGCCATTATGAAATCAATGTCATGTTCAACCAATTCGATTTTTTCTGATTCAACATTGTATGGAACACCATAACCAGAATCACCGACATCATCACGTGCATTGATTCGCATCCACTCGCCACGTCGATTTCGCTCATTTAGTGTGAGATTCCCAATCATTCTAGCGCCATCTTCTTCAGGTCGAAGTTTGAAATC
The DNA here is from genome assembly GCA_002498455.1 of Euryarchaeota archaeon UBA602. Taxonomy (GTDB): domain Archaea; phylum Thermoplasmatota; class Poseidoniia; order Poseidoniales; family Thalassarchaeaceae; genus MGIIb-P. The sequence continues at coordinate 2,512 of DAHO01000077.1, read as the reverse complement.
CTCACGCAAACACTTGGTCACGATTTCCAAATCCTCAGCCAGGTTGTTGCTTTCATTTTGCGATCCAAACTTACCATGGCCCCAACCTTCTGAAATGTAGTACATTTCACGAAGTGTGGATGATTTTTGATTTCCAATCATCTCTTCAATGAATTCGATGATGTGTAATGCTCGAAGCAGTTGACGAGCACTCCCCAGGCTCGTAGCATCTCGAATGGATCGCTTGCTTCCATACTTGTATACGCCGAGTTTGTTGTCAAATCCAATATTATTCTTCGTTCGAACAGGCAATGTCATTGTCGGGGCTTCACCCTTTGCCATTCTCTTGTACATCTCTCGGGCAACATCGTGGAGGTTTTCCACAACTTCTTCCTTGGTTTTTCGTTGAGTCGCACTCATATCTCATCACCCCCACTATTCCAGGACATGATATCACCTGGGTTGCTGACAGTTTCTACGGGGGCGGCTTCGATTTCAGCTGTCTCAGCATCAGCCTCGTTTGCCTCATCAACTGCCTCTACCTCTTCGCCACCATCCTCAATCCCAGCCTCTTCTTCTCGGAGCATCTCTGCAAGGATTTCTTCATCGAGTTTTGTGGCACCGATGATATCTCCAGCACCGCGGAAGAAGATATCAAGATCCGACCAGTCACCTTTCTTCAGTCCCTTGACTGTAAATGTCAGCGTCGTCGATTCGCCTGGTCCCAATGTATCCAATTTCCAAGCCCAAAGCCCCTTGGCCTCTCGACGCCCTCCTCGTTCATTCTCGGAAAATTCGACCCCTTCTCGCTCCGGCCATGTTGAAAGTAAAGTGTAAGCGCGCGGCCTTGCAGTATAATTGTACAACTGAATTGTTGCACGAGACTCTTTTGTCTCTGTATCCCACTGAATTTGGTCTTCAAGGAAAACCGCATTCATAATTTTTGTAATAACAGGAGCAAGTGGCACCGGCTCGACTTCAAGAATAGAAATCGCCTTATCATGAATTTCGGGCAAGATGATATTGACCAATTCGAATTTCTCTTGCGCCTTGGCCTTCTGTTTCTGTTTCTTGAGATGGTTACGCAATCCACGTCCGACCTCCAACATCGCCAGTCTGATTTCGTCAAACACATCGACGTTGTCGGAAAGCGCTTCTTTCGCTTCACTGGTGAACTGTACATTGGTGCTGGCAAGGTGAATCAATACGGC
>DAHO01000077.1:0-939 GCA_002498455.1 Euryarchaeota archaeon UBA602 | reverse complement strand
CTTCCAATCTACAGATTCGAGCGCTTTGGTCAGCAAACATCCACCTTGCTGATACATCAGAGGTACCCGATTCGCGAATCGAAGAATTTGGATGGGTTGATCTCCAGGCAAATCCCCGCCAAAGATGAGTCCAACCTCGACCTGGAATGGATTGCCATTGGTCACTCTCGGCTCACGGGTAACCGTCGAGACAAACCGTGAATCGATTGCTTTCGACAACCCTTTCTTGATCAGTAAATCTTCGATGGGTGATAGACAGTCGGTGGGAGGAGATGGCAATCGAACTTTGCTGAATGCAGCCAACAAACTGTTGACATCGTCTGGTTTGAGACTCGCAGGTTTACGAGCGGCATCCAACCCTGCAAGCGAAATGACCTCTTCACAGCGGCTGTTACTCATCGCCGAGAACGTATTTCTCAGGAAGTATCGCAGTGGTGTCCGTGCCCCGCCGCCTTCGCTAGGAGCGGATGCATCACGGAGAAGTCGCTGAAGAGTCCCAATTTCCAAGCCATGAGGATGCGGTTTGATGTCCTTGACAGGGCGAGGCAACTCATCAGTGACACGTGGCCAAGATGCTTCATCGAGTACAGCACCATCTTCATCGTATGCGATAAAATCAATGCTCGCATGTGGATTTACGATACTCGTCATCTTGAGATACTGGTGAACAGATTGCTTTCCGCGCTGGTATTTCGCCTTCATTCGGGTTTCAATTCGAATTCCGTGATCCCCAATCCAGTACAATCCCTTGGCTTCGTCAGCTTCATCCATAGAGAACCGTTTCTCATTGGAAATAATCGCCTTGTTTTTCTTTGTGTCCAGACCAACATTGACTCGAACCGCACCCGCTTCCTTCCCAATTTTTGAGATGACAGCAGTGGGCTTTCCCGTGGTCAATTGACTGTACATGACCACACCCGTGATTCCAATACCTTGCTG
>DAHO01000078.1 GCA_002498455.1 Euryarchaeota archaeon UBA602 | reverse complement strand
CTCTCATTATTATCAGCGAGAACTTGAGGAATGACCAACGTGAAATCGACCTCCGCATTCTCTACAAATTGAGGGGTTCCATTGGCATCCGTGCTAATGAGACTCGGAGGATTTTGCCATTCAAGATAATGCGGCACAGTGTAGGTGCCTTTGATTAGACGGAAATCACTTTCAGTGTCATCCATCCAATCCGTTTCGACACTTTCAACGGTACAACCAATCCCATCTTCTCCAAGCCGCTCTAGAGCATCTGCACGCATCGAGAGCATGGGTCCAATTATCGATTCCATTGAAGCGGTATGGAATTGCCACGCGGCCTTGAGATTCGTTGTGTTATGTCCAGCATTTGCAATCGCCCCGATCAAATTGGCTATCGAAGTCTGGCGAGCTTCGACATCTGGAGCATCGGTTTCCAAACCATCCAAAACGGCTTGGAATGCGACTGAGGGGGTCACGTTCAATCCTGATAATCCGACTCCATACGCAGTGTTTGGTTCCAACTGTACCAAGGTTCGTATGAAGACGATTGTACCGGTTTCATCGTCAGCCCTAGCATCTGTTTCTACCCAATGAGCGACTTTTTCACCAGTATCTAAGTTGAGCAAGATTGTTGCATGCCCTGCCTCAAGCGATGCCCCAATCGTGTGCTGATCAGCCACTCCAGTCAAATCCGGAATGGTTGAAAACGCAGTCATGATTTGAGTGGTTGGACTCATCCCATCCAAGAGGTTGAAGGATTCAATCTGAACATTTTCTCCTTGTCCGGCAAGCGAGCCCGAGACCGGGAGTGTATTCTCTGCATAGTTGACACGATACCCAGTCACAGTGGAATTGTCTTCGCGCAAGAATGCGTCTGAAGGGAAGGGAAGCATGCAGTGAATTGGATTCAGATTGTCACAACCGTCGGTTTGCGGTACCGAGACAATCGTAGGTAGAGGTGTGGTGTCGGTTTCTTCTTCAATCACTTCAGTGTCATCAATTTCTTCCGTTCCTAAACAACCCGGAAGCAACAGCATCAATACAAGAGTTAGAGCAACAAATCTCCTATCCATGAAGCCCGGAAAGGTAGTGTGATTATCAATCACACCCTTCTTGTATTTACAGAATTATTGAATCACATTCTGGACAAGTTATTGAATCACATTCTGGACATGGCATTCCAGGAAAATATGCGCCTGGCATAAAATCACATTCTGTGCAGATAGACAAAACTTCATGCATGTCTCCTCGAACATCTTCATACTTGAACCCCTATGGGGTTCACCACAACTATATGGTGGTCGGGCATTGCCGAATAACCGAGGCTAACTTGATGGGGGGCAATATTGCGCTTCCACTCGTACGTGGATTCGGTCGTACAGACCGGATTGATTCATGGTGGAAGCAGCCACTTTGGATGGCAACCGCACTCACCGCAGCCGTAATCTACACTGGTCTCAGAGTTGTTTTTTTCGATGGTGAAATTCACTATGACAATCACCGGGTGACCTCTCCGATATTCTCTCCTGACATCATTCACATGTTCGATATATCGGCGCCAAGTTGGGCAAATTCAGCCATGTTGATTCTTTGGATACCTTTTGGGTTTCGAGGAACATGCTACTATATGCGACGTGTTTACCATCGAGTGTTTTTCCAAAATCCTACTGGCTGCGTCGTATCAAAACCAGAGATTAGTTATCGATTCGGTTACAAAGGAGAGACTGGACTTTTTGTCCTGAACAATATCCATCGCTACATGTTATATCTCGCAATTATGGTGTTAATTGTCAAGGTTTACGATGTCTGGCACACGATGCAATTTCATGAAGGGTCTTCTGACACATTGGGTGTTTCAGTGGGTACACTGGTTCTTGCTACCGAATCATTCCTGCTAACAATGTACGTTGTATCTTGTCATGCCTTCAGACACATGTTTGGTGGAGGGTTAGATCGATGGACTGGAAAATTTGGTCGAATTATTGGAAAGGTTTACTGGAGGGTCAGTAGCACAAATGTCCACCATGCATTTTGGTTTTGGACGAGTCTGGCGATGGTTTTCATTGGAGATTTATCTGTTTGGTCGGTTGCCGAAGGAATTCTTAGTGATCCAGTATTGATAATGCTTTGAGGTGAAATGATGGATAAGACATACATGACTCACGAGTTCGATGTCGTCATCATTGGTGCAGGTGGTGCCGGACTAAGAGCCGCAATCGAAGCGACGAAATCAGATATTTCAGTCGCTGTAATTTGCAAATCAATGTTAGGGAAAGCGCATACTGTAATGGCTGAAGGGGGAGCTGCATCCGCCTTATCCAATAAAGATCCAAGAGATTCTTGGATGACTCACTTCCGTGATACGATGAAAGGTGGAAAGTATCTTGGCGATTGGAGAATGGCTGAGATACATGCAAAGGAAAGCCCCGATCGAATTCGAGAGCTTGAGCAATGGGGAGCGATTTTTGATAGGACTCCAAGTGGACTAACCAATCAACGAAACTTTGGCGGACACACTTATCCACGTCTCGCTCATATTGGTGACGCCACGGGTCTAGAAATAATTCGAACTTTGCAAGAACGTGGGATTCATACTGGAATGGAGGTATTTATGGAATATACGGTTCGCCATCTATTCAAAACAGAGGGTAGAATTTCTGGATGTTTCGCCTACAATCGAGTTGATGGGTCACTTCATTTGTTCAAGTCTAAAGCAATCGTATTGGCTACAGGTGGAATCACCAGGTGTTGGTCAGTCTGTTCAGGCTCATGGGAATACTCTGGAGAAGGCCACGCGCTTGCATATTGGGTTGGAGCTGAGTTGGGCGATATGGAGTTTGTACAATTTCACCCAACAGGAATGATTTGGCCCCCAAGTGTTCGCGGTATTCTAGTCACAGAGGGTGTCAGAGGTGAAGGTGGGATGCTAACCAATTCCGAAGGTGAACGTTTCATGTTTGATTATGTCCCTGAAATGTACAGGGATGAATTTGCTGATACAGAAGAAGAGGCAATGGATTGGGTGAACTCGATTGTCGCTGATGAAACCCCTACCGCTCGACGCCCTCCTGAATTACTGACTAGAGACGTTGTTGCTAAAGCAATTAATTCTGAGAGAGAGGCGGGTCGCGCATCAGAACACGGTGGCGCGTATCTCAATATATCTTGGAGACCTGAAGATCAAGTCAAGAAGAAACTTCCAGGTATGTACCACCAATTTATGGAATTGGCTGCCGTTGATATTACCAAGGAACCAATGGAGGTAGGACCTACCGCACACTATGTTATGGGAGGAGTCAAAGTACATCCAGAAACTCAGGAATCGACCATCCCCGGTCTTTATGCAGCCGGTGAGGCTGCTACCGGTCTTCACGGTGCCAATCGTTTGGGCGGTAATTCATTGTCAGATTTGATTACATTCGGAAGAAGGGCAGGAATGTATGCTGCCAAGTCAGCAATTGAGATTGAAGAATTCGCTGAAATCAGTCATGAAGAAATTGAAAAAGTCGTTGAAGAAACTCTTGCCCCTCTGCTTAGGAAAGGTGGTGAAAATCCAGCCAAAGTCGTAGAAGATTTACGTGAATTAATGCAACAAAAAGTAGGGATCATTCGCCAAGGTCAACAACTCGAGGAGGCGCTAGAAGAATTGGAAGCATTCCGAGAGAGAGAAGAATCCGCATCTCCGGGTGGGACGCGAGTTTACAATCCGGGGTGGCATCAAGCTCTAGAGATTGGTGCAATGATTGATGTGAGCAAAATGTGCGCTTTGGCTGCACTTGCGAGGGAAGAAAGTCGCGGTGGGCACACCAGACTTGATTTCCCAGTTCCGGATTATTCGCACTGGGGTAAAATCAACAGCGTCATTGTCAAAGGCTCAGATGGGGAAATGAAGCTAAGCCATACACGATATCCACCAATCCCCGATCGTCTCAAAGAATTCCTTGACGCTGAAGATTTACACGAAGATGAGGAGGAATCCAATGTCTGATGATGTAACATTCCGTGTGTTCCGCGGTGAGCCTGACGAATCGGGTAAACCAAATGGGAAAATGGTTGATTATACTGTTGAGATGGATGAAGGCATGGTGGTCTTAGATGTCATACACAGAATCCAAGCAGAGCATGCTCCGGATTTGTCCTGTAGATGGAACTGTAAGGCGGGTAAGTGTGGTTCGTGCAGTGCCGAGGTGAATGGAAAACCTAGACTGATGTGTATGACAAGAATGGATGAAATCATGCATGAAACACCCGAGGGGCAACCGATTCTAGTCAAGCCAATGCAAACCTTCCCTTTGACAAAAGATCTCGTCACTGATTTGGAATGGGCATATCAAATCAATCAAACCATCCCGCCACTATCTGGCCCAGATGAAATGAATTGGGAATTTGATCAAATTGAAGCAGATCGTGTTCAAGAATTTCGGTCTTGTATCGAATGCATGCTCTGTGTAAATACCTGTCACGTGATGAGGGAACATCAGCTCTTTGGGCAATTTGCAGGTCCACGCTTCTTTGTTAGATTGGCCAATTTGGAGATGCATCCCATGGATGAGGAAGATAGAATTGCGATGATTAAGGATGATTTCGGAATAGGATACTGCAATATCACGAGATGTTGTACTGAGGTTTGTCCTGCGGGAATCAATATCACTGATAATGCAATCATTCCATTGAAGGAGAGAGTGGTCACTGAATATTATGACCCCGTTGCTATTATCGCCAAGAAGCTGGGCATTCGTAAGTGAATTTGAAAAAAGCACGGTTCTATATGTACGACAAAGAATCGATGACTATGACCTCCCGTACTGTGAAATCGATTGTACCGACACGTCGAGTTCAGGAAGGTGGAGGATTTTGGGTCCGTAGACCCGCTGCAATGGGTTCTCTGATGAGTCCATTTCTATTGTTAGATGAGATGGGGCCGAACGTTTCAGCACCTGGAGAAGCCGTAGGTGCACCATGGCATCCTCATCGAGGATTTGAAACCGTGACTTATTTGCTTGAAGGGCGAATGCAACATGAGGATAGTGCGGGCAATAAAGGGGTATTGAATCCAGGCGACGTTCAGTGGATGACTGCTGGTCGTGGAATCGTGCATTCTGAAGAACCTCATGAAGAGTTTCAGAAAACTGGTGGAACAATGCATGGATTCCAAATCTGGGTCAATCTTCCCTCAGAGAACAAAATGATGCCGCCAAGATATCAGGAAATCCCCTCGCCCGAATCACCCGTTGCAGAAGATGAAGGAGTTTGGGCACGTGTGATTGCGGGAGAGTGTTTAGGGGTCAATTCATCGATAGACACTGTGATTCCCATCACACTGATTCATGTAAAGATGGAAGAAAATGCACAGCTTGTCAAACAATTCGAATCCGATTTAAACGGGATGATTTACGTGTTCAGTGGCAAGATTACAATCGACAATCCGCTTCGAGTCAAAACACATCCGAGGGCCCTTGGAATGGTTTCTAATCAGCAAATTCGAGATGGAGAGTTGGCCCTACTCACTAACGGTGAAGAAATCACGATCCAATCCGATACAGAATCTGATTTCTTAATTCTCGCTGGACCCGAATTGAATGAACCCATTGCTCGGTATGGACCATTCGTCATGAACACTCAAGAAGAAATTCATCAAGCCATCATGGACTATCGAAATGGGATGTTTACGAATTGAATCATTCTTGAATAAAAAAAAGCCCGCCAGAGGCACCGAAGCGCCTATGACGGGCCTGTGTGTTATCTTGTGTTTTACCAACTCAGGTTGTACCAAATTCGATCAAAGGTGATCGACGCGCTGCTTCTTGACGTTGGCCTTCTTGATCTGGCCTTTCGCCTTCAGCCACTCCGGCGCAGATGCCGGAGGGGTCACCATTTCGGTCCAGCCCTTGAAGACGTGAACACGCTTTGTGCCACGCTCTCGCAGGTGGATGTCGGTTGCGCCACGAGTGGCTGCCTTCAAAGCCGCGCCACGAGGTTGGCGACTTGCGAAGACCTGGCTTGTATCTTTTCCGCCCTTCATTAGGACGAAGTACTTCTTTTCTCCCATAGAGTTTCACCTCTGGTACTGACGCTTTTTGGGAACACTTAAGCATTACTCCGGATAAACGCTATACTGCGCCCCAAATCGATGTTTTTCCATTTTTCCGAGACAATTGAAAATCGGACGCAGGGGCCCGATTATACAACAATCAAGTGGTATGAATCGCATTTCCTTGACCGGATTTTGTGTTAGTCTAGCAGTACCACGATTGCTCATCATTGAGGTCATTCTTCCTCAAAAATACCCATGATATCTTCTTCAGAATTGACATTATTTTGCTGCTCAATTCGGTATAAATCAATTTGTTGTTGCGACCAGCCGGCACCGAGTAATTCTTCATCGGTCCACTCTCTAGATTCTGAAATTCCTGCCATTTCAGCCAAGCGTTCCTCAGAGTCATCGCGATTTTGTTTTGACCACGCATCATCTGGGAGTTGGTCATCTTCCTCTATGATTTCTTCTTTCTTTCTTGAATATAACAGAGTTGTGAGAGTCACGGTGATGAGTAAACCTGTCAATATAACGCCAATCATGATGTTCACGGATTGTCGTTCGCTACCCTGCTGAGTCGTGTTCTGTTGGTTGGAAGTTTCAATCATTCCTTTTTGCGCTTGTATGATTTTTGATTCGGTCACCGAAAGTGACGTTTCATCCAAGCAGGTGAAGTATAACGTATGGTTGGCTGCATCAGTCCCCGGTGGCGTCCAATCCAATGTCCACAAGCCATCTACCGTCGGGATGAACATTTGCGAATGGAGTGTGATGTCATCTTGATCTTTCAATAAAATAGAGCACTCCATATTTTCAATCCCATCTAAATCGTTGATTTCGACAATCAACGTACTTTGGTTTCCTGAAGTAAATTGATTTGGCATTCGCGAGAAATCAAGTACGGGTTTGGAACCGATGAGTTCGAATTCAAGGATCGGGGAGATTCCAATCGTCGCATCGATATCTCGTACGAACACGGAGAGTTCCAGCATTCCCAGTGGAGATTGTCGAAGGTATTCCGCTTCGATTTGGATTCTGAAGAACTGTGCATCAAGCCCCGTCCCGGGTGTACATTCAGAAGGTGCCATCATTTCTTCAAAAATAACGGATGGAATGACTCGATCCGAATCTGTACCTGTGCTGATTCTGATTCCAATATTGTCGACAGGTCGCGCATCGTCAACACCAATCCAAACAATCCCTGATGTACCACGAGCGAATTGCTGAATGGCCATATCTAAGTCACACAATATGGGTGCTGAAACAATTGGTGGTGAAAGGAACACAGGGCGTGACCAAGACCACTCCATTCCAGCCCATTTCCCGTCAAGAATTTGAGTTTGAATTAGAGCATCACCAACTTCCAAACCTAGCGGTGCAGTGACAGCTCCTCCCTCAATGGTTTGCAAACCTGCACCTGGCCATAATATGCTAGTGACGAATTGATATGTTGCATCAGGGTCATCGGGATCAACCAATTCGATGACAATGCGATCTTCACTCCCATCTAAATGGTACTGTCCAGAATCATTTATTTCAGCTTGCGGAGGCAAATCATGCGGAATTAGACTTCGATTTGACCATTCAATTTCATCTGCATACAATGCCACTGAAACAGCATCAAGACTTCCTCCACTCGAAGGGGTCCAAGTGGTTTGATAGCAGGTTTTACTACCACTGGAAATGGATTGGATTGGGGTCTCTAACTCAACACTACCGACAAAGATTGATGGTATTTCTGTCAAGTTATCATGGTCGATATCGACAACACAAGCGGTCAGTACATGCGATTGCCCTCGTATCCAACCTTGCAATCCATGAATCGGTGGTGAGAATCCCTGCCATGGTTCAAGATCAACACCCGAAACGTGTACTCCGTACCAAGTAGCACTGGCATCAATAATCTGGAAGGCAGAATCCCACCAATATTCTGTGGACTCGCCCTGTAAATCGTATACAATCCAATGCAGGTCAACGTAATCTAAGCGAGCATCAATCGGCAGCGAAATTGTACCCTTCCATACGGTGCCATTGTCTTGAGTTGAAGCAGGATTTGGTGAGTAAGAAGAATCATTTGAGCCATTGTAACGCCATGAGAGTGTAGCGGATGAAATGCCGAAGTCATCGGAAACTTCGACTTGACAAATGACGATCCCTCCGCGAGTTGCTGTACTTGTAGAGCAAGTCACCTCATCAATATCTGGTGGTCCATTGATTACCAGTTCAATGGTTTTTAGATTGTTGTCAATTATTCGCTCAGGATTCGTCTCCGCTGGAACCCATCGAACCAATAATTCGGTGAATCCAATTCTAGACGGGGTAACATTGACGGGTAAAATCAGTCGACTTCCCGCCTCATTTCCACTGGGAATTGTCAGATTGATATTTGCCAGAAGAACGTTGTTCAATCGCTCGCGAACTTCAAGATGGCCATTAGCGACTCCGGGGGCCAAATTTTCCAGCAATACTTCGATACTTCCATTGGTTCCTGCGGACAATCGATTGGGAGTGTAAATCTCAGAGACGTTCACATCGTGCAACCGATTGCTGTAGGCTGCCATTTTCGGGTCACCAATGACTGTGCCCATCCAGGAAAGGAATACATTCGATGCGGCATAACATTCCGACATCGTGAATCCATTTGCATAGCAAGATAGCAATTGTTCAGGATTGGAAACAGCACTCAAGTAGGGTTCGTAGACGTAACCCTTGACTCCCGAGACTCCATCATCTAGAAGATCAGAAACCAAACTTTGTCCATAACTCGAGTTGATGATGAACGTGCGCCCGCCCGTACTTACAGCAGTCTCAGCGATACTTCCGTTAACCCAGTCAAAGTGTGGACGAATCGGGTACATTTTCAATGTATCAAAGAAAATCGAGCCATTGTAAGTCCCATCTGAAAACTCCACAACCTGTCGAACTGCAAATTCGGTTGCATCCGCATGGGGGCGGAATCGTAGTTGTTCCAATTCCCAATCGTCAGAGAAACTTCTCTCTTGAGAACGGTTTAGTGAAATTGAATTCCCAGAAATATCGAATGCCTCGACTTCCAACCACCAATTCCCTTCCATCCATCCGTCTCTCATTGAATAACCCTCGCCTACCCATACATGTGCTGAGAAATCGGAGTCAATTTCGAATCGTTGTTCAACGTAGGCGTTCGAATTATTCGTGGTATTGAATCCTGGGCATATCCAAACAACTTCGCCATGGACATCGGCTACTTCTTCTGCAGACAATGCAGTATCCCACATTTGCACATCATCAATTACACCGTTAAAGTGGGTGTTTCCGGCTCTGTTGACTCCAAATTTGTAAATTTCAATGCTATTCACTGTACCATTGGGGACACTTTGATTCAATATTTCAATACCATCCATGTACAGCGTAATGGTATCGTTTTCGAATGTGGCGACTAAATGCTGCCAAACAGTTGGATCAACGGTTCCAAAGCTGTATGAGTTGTTGTGATACAATTCCCAATTGCCTGGATTACCGCCACTGGTTTGGAATTGGAACGAGTCATCATCTCCTGCAACATCGTTTACCGCGATTACAGAAGAGTGGCGCGCTTGCCCACTCTGGTTTGCTTGAACCCAAAGGCTCACGGTGAAATCTGTAACTGAATCTTCCACATCTACCCTCGCCTCATCATCGATACCATCGAAAAATGCACATTTACCTAGGACACAATTTCGCCATTGTGAGCCATTGGTTCCTGTGAAATTGAGGTGAGCATTTCCGATTGAATCATTGGCTTGGTCACCGGAGACCTCATCAAATTCCCAGTGGTGAATGAGTGCGTTTTCTCTAACTGGGGAACTGCTACCACGGGTGAGTACATTGGTTGGAACGGTTTGCTTGGAAACTCCGGGTCCTTCCCATTTGAGTTGCAAACCCGCATAACCTCCATGTTCAAAAAACTCGGTTCGTAAGGTATGCTCACCCGCCTCCAACCAGACAACGCCGGATCGCTCTCTCATGCCATGGTGCCCTTGGTTATCGACAATCTCAACATCGTCAATCCACAATTTGCTACCATCATCACTGTTGAGGTAGAATGTCCAATTTCCATCGTTTGGGATGTGGATGATTCCAGTGTGCCTTGCACTCCAGTAATCGAGGAAGCGACTGTCCAATCCGGTCCAGAGGCTGGTGGTTGACGGCCAATCGATATTCGGTTCATGCCGTGAAAAATCCGGAGTCCGACCTGAAAGATTGACCATCGTACTTACATTGTAACTGATTCCATTATTATCGAAATACTCAGCAAGTAATCCATTGGTCGTAGACGCATCACTGGCTCCACATGGCGCATCTTCCAACCGACCTTCCATAGCTGCATTTCCATTGCGTTTTGTTTCAGTTTGTCGCGTCCACCACCATTGCTCACCTGGTGAGAGCGAAGGTCCCACACCATCCCAATATCGCGAACCTGTGAGCCAATTTCCATCCGACGTATCATGTCCTGAATTTGGCAATTGATTGTCGACCCATGCGCCATCATTGCTGCCCCAAGCGGCATACATTGAAACGTTCGACATTCCAGTAATGTAAGTTGAATTTTGATTAAAGTGAACAGGTAGACCAATTTCACTCAACGTTTCATTTGCGGTATACAACAAGTCGTTCCACCACTTGTACCCTGAACCATTTCGATTGGTAGCCAAATCCAATACACTCAATCCGTGTTGGCCAAAACTATTGTTTGCCCTGTCAATCAATCCCAGTGCGGTCTCAACGTCATAGCCTGTTAATCGAGTGACGAGATAATACCCCTGTTCTGCACGATTGAATTGTTTCATTTCATTCCCAGCAGCCAATCCATAATTCGATTCAACGTACCAATCTCCGAAAATAGCAGAGGCATACGTTCCATTGATGAGAGCCAACTCCGAATCAAATGCAGCTCTGACGTTTGTTCCTCCGTTGACTCGAAGTGGAATCCCCTTCGTAGTAACCAATACGTTAAGATCGGTCAAATTTCGTTCTTCAATCATTTCAGAAATCGGTTCTGCAAAGAATTGTGTAAACTGATTGGCATTGATGGTCTCTCCAGTTGGTGTACTCTCGTTGGTCAACAATATGACGCGTTCAGGAGGGATGTTTCTGGCCAATGCGAAGGCGGTCCCGATGATTCGACTATCCTCACTCTGATTGTTGATGATGACTGCAACATCACTGTAGTCTGTATAGGTGTCAAACGAGAATGGTTCAAGCACAGCAATATCACGGAATATGGTTTCACCATCTTCGCTATGGTGTGCCTTCATGTCACCTGGAAGCAATACTGCGGACCAACTCTGCAGCGCGAACAGGAGTATGAGGACAATCGCTAGACGTGAGCGCACAGCATGTCACCCTTCCGTCCAACTTTTCACCATGTCGGCATCATGACAATCGGTACCTGTGGTACCGTTTCCATAAAATCAGTACTTTTTTTGCGATGAGCATAAATCAGGCGGCCCCCCCCTCCCTATGTATGCAGGACGCCATCATCGCTAGACAATGCCGTCATTCACTCTTGCGAGTGATTGCTGGAGATTTGACTCGATATGAAGCAGAAGTGGCAGTCACTTGTGCCAGTAATCGACTTGCTGGTCGAGAAGGATTGGATGCGAAAATGCATGCGGCTGCAGGTGAAAAATTACGTGAAGCCTGTATCCAAATCGGAAAGGAACAGCGCGCTCAGAATTTGCAACCTTGTCCTGTTGGGACTGCTGTTACGACATCAGGATTCGATTTACCACAAAAACACCTGATTCATGTTGTCGGACCCGATTGCCGACGTCCAAGTCAGGACGAAGGCCGTCGTGAATTAATCGTAAAGGCCTATGAGGCCATGTTTGAGCAGGTTGCAAACCTAGGGGGAATCGATACCATCGTGTGCCCTCCTCTTTCGATGGGTGTTTACGCGTATCCTCACCGTGAAGGTGCTCGAATGACCATGGAAATTCTACTGGGTTGGTTGGATGGAGAGGAAGAACCTGGAATCAAAGATTTCATCTTAGTTGTTAATGACGATAATTTTGTCAAGAACTTGAAAACAGTGTACCGTGAATCTGAAGACCAGTTCCCCGGTGTAGATTGTACACGGCAATACCGAACACGCCGTTACTGAGCGCACGTGATCTAGCGGTTATGATGCATGGTTCCCAACCATGCCACCCGGGTTCAAGTCCCGGCGTGCGCACCTAGAACAACGGTTCTTCGTAATCGTCGTCAGATAATGTGCGCCACAGTCCATCAGGGACATCGTCGTATACACCTGCATAGGGATCGTCATTGACAATCTCTTTCTTCGGCTTTTGAAGCGCATTGACCGCTTCAGGTTTGAATTTCCAATAATGAATTCGCCATTCTCGCCCATCCCAGAGGGTTGTTTCCTCAGATTCTGTGGTCAAGAGGTCGTAATCTTGGAACATGTAGAACAAGTTTCGATCGGTGGGCTCAAGCGCATTGTCGATAATTCGATCATAGAACCCGAAGAACCCCAGAGCATGCTCGGCCATTCCTTCAGCAGTAATGGTCTCCATGTCTGGGTCGATGTGAGTCTGGATTGCAGCAGTCAGCGAAGCTAAACTCATACCCATAATATTCCCCCTAGCGACGAGAACAAGTCTCGCCCAACGGTTCATGGGAGTAGGCTGACCTATTTCAACGGTTGGCGATTTTCTGTCGTTTGGGCTGTACATCATGCGGTTTCGTCACGGTTAAACGCATGATACGACGCGTTTGTATTGTGTCCGAGTTTGTTGAAGGGAATTTCCTCGGACTCCCCGAGGGCCAAGGTGAACCAGATGTGGCCATTCTATCAGTCCCGTATGAATTGACCAGTTCTTATGGGCAGGGTAGTCATCAGGGTCCCAAGGCAACGATTGCCGCATCAGCTCAAGTAGAATTGTATGATGCATTGTTGCCTGAAGACCTTCCATCCGGATTTCGAATCCATACGGCGACACCATGGGATGGAGAAGGGAATACATTGCAAGAACAACTTTCCAGCATTCGTCGATATGTCTCAAAGCATCTCACTGCATTCCCAGTGGTTTTAGGGGGGGAGCATGGAATGTTGCCTGCCATCATGCAAGCTGTTGGTGAGACAGTAGATCTCTCCAAATTGACGATTGTTCAAATCGATGCACATGCAGATTTGAGACAAGAACTGGAAGGAGATGCGTATAGTCATGCATGTGCTATCCGCCGTTCATTGGATTTAGGGGTCGGGAATATTCTGCAAATTGGGATTCGAGCATTTGCTCGCGAAGAAGTTGAATTTACAGCCAAAGATGCCCGTGTACAATCTTGGCTCGCACGCGATATTCTCAATCCACGTGGTGGTGAAGCAGCATGGAATCATTGGCTCGAAACTTTATCAAAACTGAATGGCCCAGTATGGCTAACTCTAGACATGGATGGGTTAGATCCCGCTTACGTACCCACCACGGGTACGCCAGTTCCGGGGGGACTTGCATATTGGCAAGTTGTCGATATCATCGAAACGATTGCTGCAGCGAGCGAAGCGACATGGATTGGTGTCGATATCAACGAAATCGTCCCAGATCCAACTCACAATGTGACTGAATTCACAGCAGCCATGCTTGCTACCAAAATGGTCTCAGCATATCTGGCCAGCCGATTGAGGGATAGAAAATGAGTGCGAAGGGTCGGCATGTGACATTGGATTACACAGGTTTCTCAGGCGAGGGGCGATGGATGTTGTCGGTCCTGCAAAGTGCGGTTCAACGATCAAGTGTTCGGGAAGTCCACGCCCATGTTTCGGAATTTGATGGTACAGAAAGCCCACCTGGGTTTGCTGCGGTGGTCCTGATTGATGAAAGCCATGTCAGTGCGCATTGCTATGCAGAAGAAGGTATTCTTGCCGTGGACTGTTTCACTTGTGGAGGCGTTAATCCGAATCAAATCGCCGATGACATCCATCAACAGATATTGATTGAAAACCCAGGGATTTGTCTCGTCCAACGAACCGAAATTGAGAGGTTTATTATCGATTAATTTCCAATTCAAAATTTGATTTTTCAATTGGAAATTTGGAAACATTTTTCATTCAATATTATTCCATTCAATTGCTGGGTGGTAAATTTCGAAGACTCATCCACAGAGGAATAATCTCAAATCTACATCACCACACCTACGGTGTGATGCGCAGCCTTGCAGTGTTCCTCGTGGTCATGATGATGACCCCTGTTCTTGTCACTGCCGAGCAGGAATGGCCCGGAGAGCCGGTAGACAATCACGTTCACATGACTTGGGCTGCTTTAACCATGGAAGTCGGCGATTGGTCCAAAGAAAATCCAGAGATTGTCAATCTGCTTGATGTCGGCAAATCAGAACTTGGGAAATCCCTCTGGGTGGTTCAGTTGTCCGATTGGTCAATGGAAACCAAACCCGATGGAAGCCCGAAAGAAATCATTTACATCGATGGGGGGCATCATGGCAATGAGTATCTGGGTACTGCACTCGCGTGGTTGTCAGCAAAATGGTACATCAACGGATGGATCGAAGGAAATGAAGAAGCGATTCGAGTATTACAAAATTCAGAAGTGCACGTCTTGATCATGCTCAACCCAGACGGGAATGACTTCGACACACGTTGGAATATCAATCAAGTCGATTTGAATCGAAATTATGATCACTATTGGAATACTTGCCCGACTACACAACCTGGGAGCAGTGCTTTCAGTGAAGCTGAAACCCTTGCCAACTCGATTTACATGAATACTGTAGTTCCTGATGCAGATTTGTATGTCACCATGCACACGGGTGTATGGATTATGCTGTATCCTTGGGGTAAATGGCCTGAACAACCCTCTGACTGGGAACTTTTCCATTTCATCCGAGATGATGTTCACGAGAACATCTCTGACATTCCCATCCAAAATGCAAACCAAGGTTTGTATCCCAATTGTGGAACCAGTCGTGATTATGGCTACGGCGTGATGGGTTTCCCCACGTTCACCTTCGAAACTGATGACGAGCAATTTATACCAGGATCATTTGAATCTCTGGAAGATCGGTTGGACGAAGAGATGGATGTGATGCGATACCTAATCGACAACGTGTGGTACTGGAGAGCAAGGCTTTCTCTCAATTCATTCGTTGTCGAAAATGGAAATATTGCCATTGATGTCGATAATATGGGCCGCGCAAGCACATCGAATGCAACCGTTCGTTACGTTGATGATGGAGCGATCCAATGGACATCTGAAACATTTGGAGTGAATGCTACCAACAATACACAGGCAATTCTTGACGCATCGAATTTGACGATGACCGATACAGGATATTTTGAGTTGTATTATCAAAAACGTGTCATCGATGCAAGTATTTGGGTGAATGAATCCGTTCCGACAGAAGTCATTGAGATCTCGGATTCTGATAGTTCGGGTTTTCTGCCATTCGCCTCTCCAGTACTGGCCATCATCGCAATTGGTTTAGCTGGAATTCGTAAAAATGAGGATTTGCTCTAATTTTTGACATTGAGTGTTTCCAAATACTCTACGAAATACGGATTCTTGGACACAATCCTTTGTATATCGGGACTGAATCGGCACCTTCAGTGATTCTATGGATGCAAAGGTAAGTGAATTTGGCAAGATTGGAGAAATACTGGTTCTACCACTGTTTCAGGGTACGGATAAAGCCCCGAACAATGCTCTCAACGGTTTGTCTAGAACACAGCGTAGTTTGGTCAATGATGCACTTTCAAGCGACTCTTTTTCGGGGAAAAGTGGCAAGCATCTCCACGTCTGGACCGCCGATTGTCAAGTGGTTCTGGTTGGCATGGGAGAGTACCCTAGTGAGAAAGAATGCCGGGATGGTGGAGCCAAAACCTTGGCAGCAATTTCCAAGGATCAGGGCACAAATGTCACTGTAAGATTCACCACTGGATGGACTACTTCGATGATGTCCCTGTTCGCTGAAGGTATGATCCTACGGGATTATGATTTTGACAAATATCTCCAGAAGGATGAGGATGATGTTCAAGGGGATTGGAGTCTCGATTGCCAAGCGAGCGCTCGGCATCAAGATGCCCTTAGCTCAGCAGTTTCAAAATCAATTGCGATTTCCAAAGGTGTTCACATCGCCCGCGATTTAGGCAACGAACCAGCCAATATCATGTACCCTGAAGAATATGCTCGGCGTGCGACTGAGTGGGCCAAAGGTAAATCCAATGTTGAGGTCGAAGTTTGGGATTATGCTCGTCTGCAAAAAGAAGGAATGCACGGTGTGATTGCGGTTGGTAAAGGCAGTGAAAGAAAGCCCTGCATGGTCTTTTTCCGCCTCAACCCTAGTGCAGACCAGAACAAGCAAGTGCCCTGTATTGTAGGCAAGGGAATTACCTTCGATACGGGTGGTATTTCCATCAAGCCATCCGCAGGGATGTGGGACATGAAGTTCGATATGCATGGATCAGCAACGGTCTTCGGATTGTTTGTCGCTTTGTATGAAAGTGGATACACCGGGCGCGTCAATGGGATTACCTGTATGGCCGAGAACATGCCAAGCGCAGGTGCCTACCGGCCTGGTGATGTCATCAACACCTACTCTGGAAAGACCATCGAAGTGCTCAACACCGATGCTGAAGGAAGAAATGTTCTATCTGATGGATTGTGGAAAGCAGGCGAACTCAACCCATCATACATCGTTGATCTAGCGACACTTACGGGTGCTTGTGTGGTCGCTTTGGGGCACGAAGCCAGTGGCCTTTGGTCGAATGACGATTCATTGTCCGCTCGAATTCATGCTGCAGGCAATGCCGAAGACGAGATAGCCTGGCCCATGCCATTGTTGCCAGCCTTTGAGAAAGAAATGACAGGCTCAAAGATTGCTGATGTGCAAAATCTTGGCAAGGGGCGCTGGGGTGGCGCTTGTACGGCCGCCGGTTTCCTCAAGCAATTTGTTCAGGAACGTGATGGCGAACAGATTCCATGGGCCCACCTGGACATTGCAGGTACAGCTTGGGGTGCTTCGACCAACGCCATGGTCGCCCATGGTGCAACAGGCATCCATGTTCGAACTTTGCATCGATTGATTACTGAGTGATTCAGTCTTCGTCTTCGTCTACGACCTCAAAGTCGGCATCGACGACGTCTTCGGCGCCATCAAATCCGGTGTGATCAGCATCACCTTCTTCTGCCATATTTGCAGCAGCAGCTTCGTACAACTTGGCTGAGATTCCGTGCATGGCTTCTTCCAACTCTTGGACCTTGGCCTGAATGGCCTCTTCATCGAGATCATCATCGGATACGGGACCATCATCGGTACGAATCATGGCTTCTAGTTCAGTCAGTTTTTCTTCAACCGCTGAAGTATCTTCACCTTCGAGTTTGTCTCCAGCTTCCTTTAGAGTCCGTCGAGTTTGGTAGACGATATTGTCCGCAGTATTGCGTAACTCGACCTTCTTTTGGCGCTCTTCATCCTCCGCTGCAAATTGTTCAGCCTCGGAGATCTTTTGCTGAATTTCATCTTCTGAGAGGCTGGTCGCGCTCTCAATTCGAATTGATTGTTCCTTGCCGGTTCCCATATCCTTGGCGGAGACGCTCACGATCCCGTTTGCATCGATGTCAAAGGTGACCTCAATCTTGGGGATGCCACGCGGTGCCTGAGGGATGCCCTCTAGGAAGAATTTCCCTAGAGTCACATTGTCCTTGGCAAACTTTCGCTCACCTTGAAGAACGTGTACTTCGACAGCAGGTTGATTGTCTGCTGCCGTGCTGAACACTTCTGAGCGACGGGTCGGAATGGTGGTGTTTCGCTCAATCATGGGCGTGGCGACACCACCAAGGGTCTCGATTCCCAAACTGAGTGGTGTAACGTCGAGTAGCAACACATCTGTGACCCCCTCATCGCCGACGATGATACCTGCCTGGAGGGCTGCTCCCATGGCCACGGCTTCATCGGGATTGATGCCCTTGAATGGTGCCTTACCTGCCTCTTTTTCGATAGCAGCTTGAACCGCGGGAATTCGAGTACTGCCACCAACCAAGAGAATCTTGTCAATGTCTCCAGCCTTGACGCCCGCATCCTTCATCGCTCGTCGGGTTGGACCCATGGTTGCCTCCACCAAGTCTGCGGTCAAGTCATCGAATTGGGCACGCGAGAGATTCAGGTCCAAGTGCTCAGGATTGCCATCTTTCATCGTAATGAAGGGGAGATTGATGTGACTGGTTTGGGTACCACTCAATTCAATTTTTGCCTTTTCAGCAGCTTCCTTCAGACGACTCATGGCTTGATTATCTCCAGATAAATCGATGCCACTGCTCTTCTTGAATTCAGAGACACACCAATGAATTACACGCTCATCAAAATCATCGCCACCCAAACGGTTGTTTCCAGCTGTTGCCTTGACTTCGATTTGAGGTTGATCATCGACCTGATAGATTTCGAGAACCGAGACATCAAATGTACCTCCACCCAAGTCAAAGACAAGGATGGTTTGATCATCTTCTTTGTCGACACCATAGGCCAAGGCGGCAGCGGTGGGTTCGTTGATGATTCGTAGAACTTCAAGACCAGCAATACGCCCAGCATCTTTGGTTGCCTTGCGCTGGGCATCTGTGAAATAAGCAGGACAGGTAATGACGGCTTGCTTGACATCTTGTCCGAGGTAGGCCTCGGCATCAGCCTTCAACTTCTGCAAAATAAACGCAGAAATTTCTTGCGGGGTGTATTCACTATCGTCTACACCCTCTTTCCAGTTCGTACCCATTTCACGCTTCACGGACATAAATGTCCGCTCATTGTTGGTCACAGCCTGGCGCTTTGCAGTCACACCGACAAGGCGCTCACCATCTTTTGCAAACGCCACAACACTGGGTGTGGTTCGTGCACCTTCGGCGTTGGCGATAACAATCGCCTCGCCACCTTCAATCGTCGCTACACAGCTATTCGTCGTTCCTAAATCAATTCCAATTACCGGTATTTTTGCCAATTTAATTTCCCCCTTCAGGTGCTGCGGATTCTGTATAATCGCGCAGAGTTAGAGTAATGTCAAGGATGCCATTGTTCAATTCCCAACCATCTACGCTTTGTGCCGCCTTTGGCAATTCAAAGCGTTGCAAAGGACGCATTTGCGTTGTGCGCATTAATTGGAGTGTTGAGCCACCACCGGTTAGATTCAATTCTAGTTCTGAATCTTCCAGTTCATCGTGTCGTGAGATGTCAATCGTGATGTTCATCGAACTCCCATCGACGAAAATGTCTGCAACTGGAACTTGCTTAATATCATCATCTTCTTCGGTTTCTTCGACTTGAACTTCAACAGGCTCAGGCTCATTTCGCCCCATCTTGACGTCCACACCCATGTTTGCGAACATCTCGCTGAGGTCGGGTATTCCGCCCTTTCCAAGCATCTCGCCTAGGTTGCCAAAGTCACCTTGCAGATTAATCTTCAAGTCACCAGTACGGATCTTTTCAGGGTCAATCCCCATGCTCTCAAATTGCGATTGGATATCCCCCATCATCCGAGACAACTCTTTCTCACTGACATCAAGTCCCATGGAGCGAAACATCTCCACCATTTGCTTCAGAATTTGATTTTCCCAGTCGTCTTGTACCATGATTATCACCCACTACTTAACTCGCGGTTGTATAGTGCCAGTAACTGGTCCTATATGAAGCATTGCAAGGCGTCGGATTCAAGACGGGGTTGCGGGTGGCGAAGGCAATGGTGCAGCAGGAACAAGACAAGGTATTGGAGGACACCGAGCGAGTTGTAGGGCGACAAGCCCTTCGAAACAACGTTGCTGCGGCGGTGGCTCTAGCCGATGCTGTTCGCAGTACTCTGGGGCCAAAGGGTCTCGACAAATTGTTGGTTGGTACCGATGGCTCAACCCTTGTGACCAACGATGGTGTCACCGTGTTGGAAACTGCAAAGGTCGAGCATCCAACAGCAAAAATGCTCATTTCCACCTCACGCGCTCAGGACGATGAGGTACGAGATGGAACCACATCAACCGTCATCCTGACTGCAGAATTACTGGTTAATGCACTTGAATTGGTCGATCGCGGTGTTCATCCCACCATCATTTGCAGTGGGTACAGAATGAGTGGGCCCGTAATCGAAAAGGCCCTTACTGAGATTTCTAGGGGCGCTGATGATGCGACTTCGCTTTCCTCGGTAAGGACCAGTTTGGCAGGGAAAGGAGATGTTGGTATGCAAGAAATCCTCGCGCAACTCGCTCATGATGCCGCCAAAGCCACCGGCTCTGGAAATCCAGAACATGTACGAATCATTAACGAACGAAGTGGTTCGATTAAGGACAGCGAATTGATTCCCGGGATTGTCTTGGTCAAGGCTAGATTACATCGAGAAATGAAGATGATGAACCACCCTGGGCGTATTCTGGTACTAGATGGAGGGCTGGAGCATCGGAAACCTGAACTTGAAGCGAGCCTCAAAATTACCAATCTGGGTGCAATTGACGAGTTTCATACCCGTGCTCGAGCACAGTTACAATCGAGAATCGACTCACTAAAGGAAGCGAAGATCGATTGTCTAGTGGTCAGAGATGGAATCGAAGAGGAAGCACATGCGATGCTATCCGAGGCCGGAATTCTAGCATATCGGAGGGTTGAGCGACCCGAGATTGAGCACATTTGTAGAGCCACAGGTGCCCGGCCAGTGTACAATTTTGAGGACATTCAGGAAACGGACATCGGTCGGTTTGAATCCATTCGTGAGAAAAAGTGGCAAGGTGTGGAACACACCATCTTTGAAGGCTCACAAACCAAAGGTGTCACTGTCGTCATTCGTGGCTCCACACAGATGAGACTTGAAGAGGCCGAACGGGCCTTTGATGATGCACTTGGAGTGGCTTGTCAACTGGTACGTGAACCACAGTTGTTGCCCGGAGGAGGGGCGACTCAAATTGCATTGGCTCGCCGGTTGCGACGTCACGCAGAAACCATTCCAGGTCGTGAACAGATGGCGATTGAGGGGTTTGCCGCCGCTCTTGAATCCATTCCGAGAATCTTGGCTGAAAATGCCGGATTAGATCCAATCGATGAGTTGCTTCGTATCACGGCAGCACAATCCGAGAATGACTCTGACTGGCAGGGCCTAGATGTGACCACAGGTCAAGCCAGCGATATGGGTGAAGTGTCCATCACAGAGCCTCTAGCCGTCACCCGTCATGCAATTGCTGGAGCAACCGAAGCTGCCATTTCAGTGTTAAGAATCGACGATGTTCTTTGGGCCAAGCAGGATGCACAAGAACCCGATTGGCAAACGGATGAGGATTGAAATGGACCCCTTCGTCAACATTGCAGGTTATCGTTTCGTCGATTTGCCTGACCGTGATGAATTACGTGAACCCTTCCGAGAGATATGTGAAAAAAACCGCTTACTGGGAACCATCTTACTGAGCACGGAAGGAATCAACTTCTTTCTTTGTGGGGATCAAGCAGGAATCG
Organism: Euryarchaeota archaeon UBA602; assembly: GCA_002498455.1. Lineage (GTDB taxonomy): Archaea > Thermoplasmatota > Poseidoniia > Poseidoniales > Thalassarchaeaceae > MGIIb-P. The sequence continues at coordinate 658 of DAHO01000078.1, read as the reverse complement.
ATGGATTCCTGAACTATTTGCAAAGTGATGAACGATTTGTTGGCATCCCATTGAAAATTTCACACAGTGAAAAATTGGCTTTTCGTCGCATGAATGTTCGTCTAAAGAAAGAGATCATTTCGATGGGAATGGATGAGATTCGCCCAGCCGATTATACGGGGGATGCCATTTCACCAACCGAATTTAAACACTGGTTGGACGAAGGTCGAGATATCACCATACTTGACACGCGCAATGATTACGAAATCCGAATTGGGACCTTCGAAAATGCGGTGGACTTGGACATCAGTACCTTTCGAACCTTTCCGGATGCAGTGACGAATTCGGGTCTGGATAAGGAGAAGACTGTCGTAATGTTTTGCACCGGTGGAATCCGCTGCGAGAAAGCCAGTGCACTGATGCTCAATCAAGGATTCAAGGATGTCAGACAATTGGAAGGAGGTGTACTCGGTTACTTCGAAGAGGTCGGCGGAGCGCACTGGAATGGCGATTGTTTCGTCTTTGATCGTCGGGTTGCGGTAGACCCCGAAATGAATGTCACGGGGGCCGAGGTTTGCTTTGCTTGTCGGGAGCCCTTGACTGAAGGGGAACTGAATTCGCCCCTGTATGTTCCAGCAGTCTCCTGCCCATACTGTGTTGAGTGACTCAGAGGGTACCC
>DAHO01000051.1 GCA_002498455.1 Euryarchaeota archaeon UBA602 | reverse complement strand
ATCACCGGGTTGGGAGAAAATGATACTTCGAACGGAGAAAGTGACCTCGATCTGATCATTGTTGCTGACAGCAATTTGTGGGATTTCAATGTCAATCCCGATCACATCAGTTCCGGTCATGAAGGCACCGGGTGTACCACTTTCCGCCGTGTACATGTTGTTTCCAATCTTGACCTCAACGGTTGCATTGGCGTGAACACCTGCCGCATTTTCAACTTCGTAGGCCATGTTCAGCCTCCAAGTCGATTCGGGGATCGTCGCACTCTGTTTCCAGTTGATGCTCCACGTAGCGATTTCCTCGGTTCCCTGAACCGATTGACTCACACCTTTGTCGAAAATTCCATTCAATTCATTTTCAAAAGGCGTCATGGTGGCTTCGTTGTTTTCACCGATGAGATAGAGCTCAAATTCCGAGGTGGAGCAACAGACGACTTCCGCACTTGCAGGGGGTGCACTCAATGGCATCGCAGATACCAACAACATCACTAGAATGCAGACGACAGGTCGAGAACGGCGCGTCTGCATGCTCTTTGGGATGACAGGTTTCGACTTGAACCCCTCGCACGCGCGCACGCGACTATCCATGAAGACGAACCATGGTTCTGACTCCATTTTGGTCGAGTCCTTCGAGGATGGCAAAACCCATTCTCTCTAGCTGAACAACGGTCCCTTCAGGGTATGAATTGGTTTCCAACAATCCGCTAGCAACGACCAATTCACCTTCTTCTTCAAGCATCAATGTTGCAGGCGTGGCCATGTTTTCTGGCAGCCAATGAATAATCGGGGTGTTGCCAACACGCTCGATGCGGATGACCTCTCCTTTCGAATCAATCAAATCCGTTTCACGATGGATTTGGACATCGGCAAAATCCTTCAATCGGATGGGCCCATCAGTGGTGAAATCTTCAGAGGGAATATTCACGGTAATGCTGTCCGATAACAACGGCCATTGTCGAGTACCCTTGTCCGGATGTTCAGGATGGACGGGGAGTTTGACGCCATCCAGTTCGACGTTGGAAAGATTGAGAACAACAGCTTGTGGCTCTCGAACAAAAGATAGACGTGGAGCATCGGCATCGACAGCCTTCGCATTGAGGCTGTTTAGAGTGGACAATGGAACAGAGATGTCTTTCTGATTGAGTCCAAGATCCACCCAAAATTTACGCATGGCACCTGCATCATATCCTCGTCTTCGCATGGCGCGAAGTGTTGGCAATCGTGGGTCGTCCCAGCCGGAATATGTGCCTTCAGCGATATCTGATTTCATTTGCGATGTACTGAATCCCCCAAACTCGTGAACTTTGACTCGGCCCCAATACAAGGTTTCAGGATAGGTCCATCCGAATTTTTCGTAGAGCAATGTTTGTTTGCGTGTTGAATCCATCAAGTCCTTTCCCCGAACAATGTGTGTGACTCCCTGCAAATGATCCTCAATCGCACTCTGGAAATCGAGCAATGGCCAGACTTTGTATCGCTCTCCGACCATCGGGTGGTCCGCATGTTGGATGCGCAATGCGGGCCAATCCCGCAAGGCTGGATTCTTCAGCGTCATATCGGTTCGGATTCGAACCACTGCGCCGCCGGGAAGAATTGTTCCATCGTTCATCTGTTCCCAGAGTTTCATGTTCTCCTCAGTGGTTCGGTCTCGACATGGGCACGCGGTTTTCGTGGTGCGGAATTCCTTGAATGCCTCAGCACTGCATTCGCAAACGTAAGCATGTGATTCAGACAGAGTTTTGGCTGCGTACTCAAGATAGACATCCATTCGTTCTGAGGCCCGAATGATTCGATCGGGTTCACGTCCGGCGAGCCAGGTGAAATCATCCTCAATCAACGCATAGGCTTGTGGGTCGGGTCGCTTCACCACAGCATCCGTATCATCGAATCGAAGAATCACTTGGCCATCATGCATGTTCGCCAGTTCAGTATTGATGACCACGCCTCTTGCATGACCTAGAGAAAGCGGGCCGTTTGGGTTTGGCGCAAATCGAAGCACAACTTCCCCATCTTCCGCATTTGGCAGTGGAGGCAAACCTTCCCGACGTTCCTTGACTTTCTTTTCCAAGGCATCCGGAGATTCACTCTCCAGAAGTTTACGAATGTGCTCAAGTCCTTTCTCTGCGGCCAAAGTATTTGCTTCGTTGACTTGGGCCGCGATGAAACCTGTCAATTCCTTGGCACGGCTTCGCAAATCTGCATTTTCTCCCATGACGCGTCCCATGACGGAACCAACTTGTCCTTGACCGTCGTATTCCAGTGCATTTTGGAGGGCGTACTTGCGCAGCAAAGCTGCAACCTCGGGTTCAAGTTCGCCCATAGGGCGAAACCGCTCGGAGGTCGTTATTGAAGATGCAGGATTCAAAATAGCGTTCTTTGAGCATTGGGCGGTGCATTCGGATCAGCCGGGCGCACAGGCAATGGGGTGTTGTGAACAGATTCCCATGCGTTCTTGACTGTCGCCCATCCCCAACGAAGACAATCGTGTGGTTGCTCAGTTTGAACCAGATTTGCAACCGCTTCGATGGTTTTCGGATCTGAAGGATAGCCTGAACCCACATCCATTTGCAAATCCTCGGAAATCTGTTTCATCACATTGTCACGGGTCACTTTGGCCAAGATTGAGGCTCCTGCCACAGCCAAGCAATGCAAATCGGCACCATGCAAACTCTCGATGCTCCAATCCGTCCAAGGCCATTCAGGCAATCGGCTTGCGACATTGTTTCCAAATCGATTGGCATCTGCATCACAAGCATCGAGTTGCAAAATACCTCCCTCTCCTGTTCGCAACTTTCTCGCGAGTGATGCAAATAGACTGACCTCGTGGTCATTGAGATTGGTCATGGCCATGGCGCGATCGATTTCAGCGGGTGCTGAAATGCGAATTTCATAGGACCATTCACGCTCCTCGGATTGATCCAAAATCCACTGATACAATTCTTCGCGTCGTGTTTTTGAGAGCAACTTTGAGTCTGTGATTCCGACTTCATGAAGCAAGGGCAAATCAGCGGCTGGGACGCGCAGTGCTCCGACAACCAAAGGTCCGATTGCTGGACCGCGACCCGCTTCATCGATACCGATTCTCCACATGTTCTCACAAATCCAAGTCGATGTCTTCGTCCTGTTTGGGTTCAGGAGCCTTACGTTCGTGGCGTACTGTTCGTGAACCAGTCGACTCGGTTGGCTCTAGCATTTGATTTGCCACATGTGGTTCTGACTCGTCGAGTAAGTCTCCTGCCAAATCCTCTATTGCATCATAATCGGCTTGCTCATCGTGGTGTTCAAAGACCGTATTTGCAGCCGCCATTACTTCATTTGAGGGGGAAACCTTGTCGTCTTGTGGTTTTGATTTTGAACGACTCTTGAAGGCCAATTCGAACGCACCTGCATCCATTTCAGGGCTGGGTGTGGGTTCAGGCCCAGAATCACTCTTTTGGCTAAATTTATCCATCCAATCTTCGACCTTTTCTGGTTCTACATTTCGTGCGGCAATCATCGCATCCCATTCCGCATCACGGCGCTGCCGATAGACAATCGCTCGGTGCAAACCGATGGCGCCAATGAGGATGACCACCAAGGAGATCAGGAACTGCCCCCAAGCATTCCAGAACGACTGAACATCGAGTACAAATTCATCCCATGCACTTTCTTCCTCGATGTTTTCAGGCCTCCAAGATTCTGCCAAGTACTCGTATTCTGTTCGATTTGTGAACACGATGTCAGGTTCCAGAGTACTTCGCATTTCGACAATCATTTCTGCTGTACCATTCAGTTCCTGATTGCGCGGCAACTGCATCCAAGCTCTGAAAGTGATTGTGGATTGCGGTGGGATATCGTTGAGCACGAAATTGTTCGGTGTCCCATCTTCGCTTTCCCATTCACTGGTTATTGGCGGAATGAGTCCGAATTCGGTAAAGACATTCACAGAGAGCGTCACATCCAATCCATCATCGGCATTGCCGATATTTCGCAAGGTGTAAGCCACCGTGACGTTGTCTAAATCGTCCATCGAGACATATTGTGCATTGATCTCCCAAGCGATATCGACCGCCACCTCAATCGTGGTGGAGTCGGCATCCATCTCGATGCCATCGGATGTCATCATGCGTAGGGTTGCATCCAACATTTGTCCCGCAGGCAGCCCCGGGTCCACAGTGTAGGTGACACCGACATCGGTGGAAACCCCGGGTAGCAAATTGAACACGGTTTGAGCCGACTGCACCACAAGGTTCGGGGATGAATCCCAAGTGATTTCGTAACTGTCTTGGTAGTTCCCAGTATTTTGAATTCTGAATTCACTGGTGCAAAGATCTCCTGAATGTACCAAATCACAATCATCGTTCAACAACTCAATGGTTGCACTTCGTTCGCGGAGAATATTCACTTCCAATCGTGTGGTTGAGACCATCTGGTTGTTTTTTGTGCTCCAAGTGCTGAACTCGACCCACATGGTCCCGGAGGGGTTTGGGGGTGCATCGAATTCGACTTGTACAGTGCCCATTTCATAGGGCTGTAGATTGAGCACATTGTACAATTCAAAGATACCGACAGACCAACCATTCTGAGTGAATGAAATGGCTGGATCTTGGCCCGGTATTGTCGCCCCTTCTTCACTGACAGGGCGAACTCGAACCGCCAAGCTCTCTTCCTCGTTGCCAAGGTTGCGAACCGAAACCGGGATTCTCACCTTGAGGTCTGGATCAACCGTATCGTTGACCGGCTGTTCGGCGACCTCAGCCCCATGCCAAGGGAGGACCTCGATGGTGAACGTCCACGAGGTCGAGTTTCCATCGTGCTGGCTAACAGCCATCACAGTGAACGAATGCTTG
>DAHO01000002.1:547-8216 GCA_002498455.1 Euryarchaeota archaeon UBA602 | reverse complement strand
ACCGTTTCGTAGACGGGTTCACATCGAGCCAACTTGCCAATGTCTGCTGGGACATCGTGACAGGCTTCGCCATTAATGGTGTAACCAATGCAAATTTTCAGTTCAGGAATTCCACCCAAGACATCGAGCTTGGTCAAGGTCGCTCCATCAAATCCGTTCAAGCGATGTGCATGACGTAGAACGACCAAATCCAACCAACCACAGCGCCTTGGGCGCCCGGTTGTTGTCCCAAATTCATGCCCAACATCGGCCATGTGTTTGCCATCAGAGTCAGACAGGCCTTTGCCATCATACAATTCTGTTGGGAAAGGCCCCTCCCCCACTCGTGTTGTGTAAGCTTTGACCACACCGTAGGTTTTCTCGACGTGTCCGGGATGAATTCCCGCACCATGGGTCGCATTGCCCCGACTGGTGACCGAAGAGGTCACGAAGGGGAAGGTTCCTTGGTCGATGTCCAGCAAACAACCTTGTGCACCCTCCAACAGAATGTTCTCACCCTGTTTGAGTGCCATGTCTAGCATGATTCCAGTCGGAGCCACCGCCTTTCCAAAGCGCTGCCAAATCCAAGATAGATCCAGGGCCAAAGACTGGGCGGTGATTTCACCATGCAGGCTGGCCTGCCGAGAGATTGTGTTCCAACCGACGGGGTCGTCATCGGATGGTACGGTGTCCTTGATGCCGTACAAATCGAGACGGGCATTCATCCGCTCTGCAGTGTATGCCAACCATTCAGGGTCGGACATCCGCGACGGAATGTCACAGAATCGGACTCCAACTCGCTCGATTTTGTCGCCATAAGTGGGGCCAATACCACGCTTGGTGGTACCGATTTTGGTATCCGTTCCATCGATTCTTCGATGATAGGGGAGGTTGACGTGTGCGCGTTCACTAATCCAGAGTCGAACTCCTTCAGGTCGCTCTTGTCCAAATGCATACCAGTCTTCAAGTTCTTTTTCCAACGTCCATGGGTCGATGACCATTCCATCTCCAAGAACCAACTGACAATCTGGATAGGTAATCCCGCTTGGAAGGTGATTGAGTTTCAATGTCCGATCTCCGATGACAATGGTGTGTCCCGCATTATTTCCACCTTGGAACCGAGCCACCCAACTGGCCTCACTCGCCAATTGATCAACCATCTTCCCTTTGCCCTCATCTCCCCATTGAGCTCCCAACACCACCGTGGCAGGCATGAACCAGACGCATTGCAGACCCTCCATGAACTTGCCCACGATGAATTGGGCAAAATTAGGGCCGAGTCGAGAAACATTCTGACTAATAAATGGCGAAAAACCCGGCTTTATGTTTGACAATTGTTGAGCTACCGCAGTGGGCGCATAAAGTTCCCTGAATGTATGCGTGCGCGGGACTGAATATCCAACAGATAATCGTCATGTTTATATACTACGGAATACAGATGTTAACCCGAGGTTGAGTAATATGGTCAAAGAGCGAGTAGAATCCGAGCGTCAGAGCAAGAACAACAGTAACAGAAAGTCCCCCTTGGGTGCGGGACGTCCATCCCAGCGCCGAACGGTGGGTCAAACCACGCCGTGCAAGGCTTGTGGAATGACTGAGTGGAATGAAGACGAAGTTCGTGGTGAAACCTACTGTGCTTCATGTGGCCATGTAGCGGAAGAGAACGCCATTGACCCTGGTGCAGAGTGGACCAATTACTCCGACGGTACAGATCGTTCGCGTGTAGGTGCACCCATTCGCGATTCCTTGTCTGACAAGGGTCTGAATACCACCATCTCTCGTAGTGACATCTCAGGGTCGGGGGCTACTCGTCATGGAATCAGGGGTAGCGATGCGAAGCATTGGCGCCGACGTGCGTTGATTGACGAGCGAAGTAAAACTCGTTCCTCGCGTGCGCGTAACCTAACCAAGGCCATGCAATTCATTCGAGACCGTGGCAACCTACCTCCTGCTTTGGTCGAGGAGGCTGCTCGTCTGTACCGACATGCGGCCGACCAAGGCATTGTCACGGGTCGAAGTATCCGTGGTGTAGCTGCTGCATGCGTCTACCTTGCAGCACGACAAGCGAAACTACCTCGAAAGATTGAGGAAATCGCAGAGAACTTTGACATGATTGACGAACAAGGCATGGGAGAAAAGGAACTGAAGCGAACCATTCGATTGGTGGCACGTAGGCTCAATGCGCATCACGTCAGTGGTCCCGCAGAGTACCTGGACAAGTTCCACAGCGACCTTGGTTTGCCCGCACCTGTTCTCGGTGAGGCCAACTACCTTTGGGATCGTGTTGGCCAATCCATGGAGTGGCAAGGCAAGAAGCCCGCTGGTGTTGCCGGTGTGATGCTATACAAGGCTGCACAAAACCGTGGACACCCTCGAACACAATCCGAAGTCTGCAAGGTGGTCGGTGTCTCAGAAGTTACGCTTCGAGGCTTGCTTCGAATTCTTGAGACACTTCTATCTCAGTTGGGTGAAGCACCGTCGAACTGAAGAAGCAAAGGCGATTCCGGCAAGATAAGGGCGCTTAGATCAGCTGGAAGATCGTCTGGTTTGCAACCAGAAGGCCGGGGGTTCAAATCCCCCAGCGTCCACCATTCGAAAATGACTTGAGTACGACGTTTGTGGGTTCAAACATTATTTATTACTCCCGTCGATTAAGGCCGATAGTGTCCGTCTCAATTGTTTGGTTTAGGAGAGATTTACGTCTCACAGATAATCCTGCTTTGACACTTGCCAAAAGTCGCGGTAAGCCAATCATTTGCTTGTTCAATTTAGATTCCATTCGAGTCCGCAGACAAGATGTAGATCCAATCCATATTGAGTGGGAACTGGATTGCCTAAGGACATTGAAGTCTGACATCGAATCTATCGGCGGAGTATTGCTCTTCAGTTACGGCGATGTTATCGATAAGATTGAGGAAATTCACCATAAGTACAACATCGAAGCAATCTATGGAAACGAAGAAACTGGCCTACAATGGTCTTGGGATCGTGACAAGGCAGTTGCCAAATGGTGTGAATCACAAGGTGTCAAATTTTCTGAATACCCTACCAATGGTGTGATTCGCAGATTGAAATCTAGAGACAATTGGAAACGCCAGCGTGATTCACGAATGGAAGTATCTGTAATTGAACCAATTACTGAGATTATTGCTCCTGATGGACTGAGTTCAGATATTATTCCAACAATAACTGAATTGGGATTGATCGCTCGCCCCTTGGTTCATCGTCCAGAACCTGGAGAATCAGCAGCGATTGAGGTTTTGCAATCTTTCCTTGAAGAGCGGGGAAGAGCATACCGGAGAGGAATGTCTAGCCCAATCTCCGCTCAGACTGCATGCTCACGTCTTTCTCCGTACATTAGTATCGGGTGCATCAGCATTCGACAGATCCTTGACTACAGCAATCGAAAAGCAAGACTCGTCCAGAGAAACCCTAGATCAAAGCAGAATTTGGGTTGGACAGGTAGTTTGAGTTCATTCAGGAGCCGATTGGCATGGCATTGTCACTTTATTCAACGACTTGAGACGGAGGCCACATTGGATCACATTGCCATGAATCCAGAGATTGACAAACATATGGGCCGAACCATGGATGGAGTAAAATTTCGTGCTTGGGCTCAAGGCAATACAGGGTGGCCATTTTTTGATGCCTGCATGCGATCATTGACTGCTACAGGTTGGATCAATTTCAGAATGAGGGCGATGCTTCAGTCCGTTGCCTCATACACACTTTGGTTGCCTTGGCAATTGACCGGTCTTCATTTGGCCCGGTTATTCATAGACTATGAGCCCGGAATCCATTGGTCACAAGTTCAAATGCAATCGGGTGTCACTGGAATCAATTCTGTTCGCGCATACTCAATCTCAAAACAATCTAGAGATCAAGACCCTGAAGGTCACTTCATCAGAGAATGGGTGGGTGAATTGAGTCATGTTCCAACATCACATATCCATGAGCCATGGTTGATGAGTCAAGATGAGCAGAAGAAGTATGGTTGCATGATTGGTGTTGACTACCCTGAACCCATTGTTGATGAGAAAACCTCGAGGAAGGAGGGAATCAGTCGTTCATATTCTGCCAAATCTCAGTCCGATTCAAAAAAGCGGTCAAAGGTTGTGTACAATCTACACGGTAGCAGAAAACGCCGCAGGTCATGACCAAACCAATGTGACCAATTGAGAAAGATTTTGTATCGGCTACCGATAATTTCCGACTAGGAATGTCAAATGGTTAGTTTAGCCGATGTAGAGGATGCACAGCAAGCATGGGGCGAAGGCATCGTCGCCATTGCGACGGCGCACAGTATGGGTGGCAACTATGTTGAAGTTGCTCGAAATCATGTTGAAACATTGTATGCGTACGGGTTGACTACAGTTTTGTTCAAACCAACCTTGGCAGCCATCGAGCAATTCCGCCCCACCTTCGATCAAGCATTGTCCTATTTCGTCGCTTCAAACAATGAATGCTCCGAAGACAAGGGATTTGCAATCAAAGGATGGACCCACGTGCGTTTTGAGAATGCAGATGTAATCTTGGAAGAATCCACTGCTTTAGCAATGGGCAACTACTTCTTTACGGCACCCGATGGGGGTGAAGTCAAGGTGGAATACACCTTTGGATACATGGTTGATTCAGTCGGTAACTTACGAATTCAACTACATCACTCATCGATGCCTGCGACAAATGATTGATTGAGGCTCACAACAATGGTTGGTTGCGCAACCATTCAAGGTCCGAGATGTACAACTGACGGATGTCATCCAGTCCCAGCACCAGCATGGCCAGTCGTTCAAGCCCCATGCCCCAAGCACAGACCGGCCATTGGCAACCCAAAGGTTCGGTCACTTCAGGACGGAAGATGCCTGCGCCTCCCAGTTCCAACCATTGTCCTCGCCATTTGACTTCAACCTCAAGCGAAGGTTCAGTGTAGGGGAAGTAAGCTGGTCGGACCCGAACTTCTGGATACCCCATCTTTTCGTAGAATGTTTTCAGAGTAGTCACCAGCATCGGCAGACTTGCTCCAGGTTCCATGATAATCCCTTCAATTTGATGGAATTCTGGAAGATGAGTACGATCAATGGTTTCCTTTCGGAACACGCGACCGATTCCGAACACTCGGCATGGGACATCGGGTTTATCGGCCAAATAGCGAACCGTATTCACCGTGGTATGGGTACGCAATAGGCCTTTTTGGCTCTCATCGGTAGAATAACTTCCTCCCCAGCCGGTGCTTCCCGTTTCACCCCCATGTTCGTGAATCGAAGTCCAGTCATCTAGGTAGTTCTGCTCAATGGCAATCCGCTCAGGATTGGTCAGATAGAATGTGTCCTGCATTTCACGGGCAGGATGATCTTGTGGGATGAACAACGCATCCATGTTCCATCCCGCGGTTTGGACAAAGTCACCCTCAATTTCATCAAAACCCATTTCGAGGAAAATACTGCGGATTCGCTCGATTAAGGCCATCATTGGATGGGGTCTCCCTCCAGCTGGAACTGGAGCGTCGAGTTGGACATCGTAGGCTTTGAAATCGGCCTCACGCCATTCTTCTCCCTGCAACAGTTCGGGTGTGATTTCAACCACTTGCAACCGTTCTTCCAACTTGGATTCAGAGAACTTACGGCCCGCATCACTGAGCGTCCAAGTGCGGGTGGTTCCATCGGTGGCCTCAATCAAACCCTTGCGTTTTCTGAAATGGGTCAGTAAATCGCCGTCCAAGTCCGATTCATTCGCACCAGCTTGACATTGCTCAAGGAATGATTTGCGGGCAACCAGTGTGACGATGATGGCATCAGTATTCTCTGGAACGGAGAATCGACCCTGCTCCAAAGCACAGCCCAAACCTTTGAGCAAACCAATGCCAACTCCGGTTTCTTGCTTTGAGGTAATCCCACTCGCTTGCAAATCCTTCATTCCACGTTCATCTTCTGATTGGCCTTGAAGCCAATCCCAGATCCGTTGTTCAAGTAATCCTTGTTCAATTGCTGCGGTACCTTCAGGGCCCAATGACCAAATTGTCGACTTGCTGGTGTCAATATCGACAAGTCCGTGTTCCGCCAAAGCCAGCCCGGAACCCGCAACGTAGGCTTGGTCATCCCATTGACAGGCTGACAAGACCTCATCCAAGGTCCAAGTGTCAGCGGGTCGCGAACGGAGGGCTTTCAGCATCCGCTTCTCGTTGTTGGACAGATCCATGGGTTGGCCTCCGTAGGAGGCCTCTTCACGTCTTCCTCTTGACCGTTCCGCGAAAAACATCGCTCACTCTTCTTCTTCCCAGAGTTGCAAATCACAGCCAGTGCAGGTGTATGATGCCGGTTTTTTCCCCTCAACCCATTCCACATGGCCGCATGCACCACATAGAATGCTGGTACGAATCGGTGTATCCAAGGTGGTGTCCACTCGGTACATCACAGAACCACCCGCACCTGGAGGAAGTGGGTCGGATTCCGGAGCCCAATTCGAGATTTCTTCATCCGTCAATCCCTGAGGCTCCTCTTTCATGGAAATCGCCCACACCAACATGATGCTACCCACGATTCCAAGTGGGGCAGCGATTGCCAATCCACTTGGGCCAGGAATGCCTACAGACATACCTGCAGCAAGCAGAATTAAAGCCCAAGATGCGATGAATAAATTGGTTCGTAAGTGCTGCAATGTCACCCATCCATCAGTCCATTGTGAATTGCTTCTCGTACTTGATTGCGGTTCCATAAGCCAAAATTTCGACTCCTGAAGTACGGTCTTTTCCACCACGTGTTCGAGACATGACCGTGGTTTCAAAGCGAACGTTGATCACAGCATCATAGCCTGCATCTGCGACTTGTTCACGAAGTCTCTGCTTGGCCTCTCGACGTGCCCAATCGACAATCTTCGTGAAGACATTGATTTCACCACCAAAAATGGTGATGATACTTCCAATCCACATCTGAACCCAACTAGGGGACATGACGACATTGGCAGAAACCAGTGAGAATTCCTTAATCGGTTTGTCTCCAAAGGGCTTCTTCAACGTGGTGAGTGTATCACCCGTCGCAGCAAATCTGGCTTCACGTGCGAGCAATTTTTTCTTTTTGCTCGGCTGGTAGACAAACGTTGCAATGATGCTAATCAGCCAAGGACCAACAGTCAACAGCAAGACCATTGCAACAATGATCAAACCGATGACGGGTTCACCTTCTGCCAAAAAATCACCTCACTGTGCGACCACTGCGGTTCCATAAGCGAGCAATTCAGCGGCGCCACCAGCGACCGAAGAAGTTGCGAATCGAACATTGACAACGGCATTGGCACCGCGTGCAGCGGCATCGTTCAACATTCGGAATAAAGCCTCATTTCTCGATTCTTGGAGCAATTCTGTGTAGGCGACAATCTCGCCACCGGCGATGTTCTTGAATGCCGCTCCAATGTCCTTGAAGACGTTCTTTGCGCGGACGGTTGAACCGGTCACCACACCCAGTGACTGGGTAATGGACATTCCAGGAATCGTCTCGGTGTTGGAGAAAACCATGTTGTTGATGTTAGGCTGCATGAGCCTTGCTTACCCGAGACAGGCAATCAAGGTTCGCCTTGCGAGTGATTGTTGGGCAAATGGAATCCACTTTCTTCATGATGGCCACTGCTCTGACTCTTGAGGTAGCACATGATGATGATCATGAGGAGGAAGGTGTTGCAAATCACGACACCTGCAACT
>DAHO01000002.1:0-136 GCA_002498455.1 Euryarchaeota archaeon UBA602 | reverse complement strand
AATCCCACTCATCGCGTCTTGCATTTTCAGTCGAAGCCAAATTTGCGTGACTGTACCGATGCCCAACCAAGCAAAGGCGAAGTTGTAACCTCTACGATCTTGTTGGAACAATAAGAAAATTGCAGGGATTCCAGCC
>DAHO01000019.1 GCA_002498455.1 Euryarchaeota archaeon UBA602 | reverse complement strand
GCACCTCGTGCCGGCATCTCAATGTGAACCAAAGATTTATCCTATCTGGCTAAGACAGTACCTCGGTTGATATGACGTTCGGTTTCCACATCAAGAGCGCCTACATTTCTGCCCAAGAACAATTTCCTGAGTCGAATCCCTTTCTTCCTGGATTCATTAGAGAATACATCCTCGCTAATGCGCTAGGGCACAAGTTGAATCCACAAAAAAAGGGTGTCGACGCTTGGGATAATCTGAATCAGGGTGTTGAGTATAAGACATTCAAATCGGGAAAATGGGGTCGATTTAATGTCGAAATTCAGCATGGTTATGAGAAACATTTGGTGGGAGTTTCATGTTGGTACTTTGCTGAGTTCAGCAGTGCATTTACTATTTCTAGAATATGGCGTGTTGAAATAGACAAGATTAGTCAATACTGTAAAGCATTCATGTCAAGAACATCAAAAAAAACCGGACATATCATGATTGATTTTAGGGTAAAATGGATACAAGAAAATGGCATTCTAATCGATTTCATTGGAAATAGCTCAAGCTCTGATTTCATCCGTCATCTTTCAAACGCACAAGAAATTGCAATTGAACAGTTTGGGGTATCTGATATTACTCTCAAAGGTCGAATTAGAGAGATAATGATTGCAGAAAAGTTAGGGCATTCAATAATTGTAAACTCAAAGAAAGCAGATGCTAATGATGAATTTGGTAACCAGTTTGAGTATTTGACAAGTCTACAGGGGAACTTTCAGATGACTCACATGACAGAGGACAATAGTGAAGCCAAAGTTTTGCGCAATAAGTCGATTTATTGTGCACAATTTGAAACTCCAGTTTCAATTTCAGAGATTTGGGAAATCGAACCTAAAATCTACATGCAGAAAATGGCAACTCGCCGTCCATGGCCTACTGATAGACAAAACAATTTCACAGTACGGATTAATTGGGTAAGGGAAAATGGTCGATGTGTTTACAAGTTAGAATGAAGCTAATCAACCTTTGATTACACAGAAAGGCCTCATCCTTGCAACAGGTCGAGCCAGATTGGCATCTGACGTCAAACGAATCACTTCATCCACATCTTTGTAGGCATCTGGCGCTTCTTCTGACAACACGTTTGGAGTATTGGCATAAATTGCGATTCCATCCGCAGCCAATTTTTCCTGTAGCGATTTGCTGTCGATTTGCCTCCGTGCTTCACTGCGAGACATCTTTCTTCCAGCACCATGGCAAGAGGATGCAAACGCATCATTTGCCCCTGAAGTGGGGCCAGCCAACACATATGACGCAGTCCCCATGTCTCCCGGGACCAGCACAGGCTGCCCGATTCCACTGAACTTGGAGGCCAATTCACCATGGTCACCCCCTAGTGCTCGAGTGGCCCCCTTTCGGTGTACACAGCAATTGCAATTGGACCCATGAATGACATGTTGTTCGACCTTTGCGATGTTGTGAGATACATCATAGATGACCTCCAAATCTCCATCGGTTCCTAGATGGGCCCGCAGTGCATCTCTCAACCGCTGTGTCAATGCTCCACGATTTGCGAATGCATAATTCCCAGCCGCCTGCATCGCTTCGAAGTAGGCCTGCCCCTCCTTGGAATGGAATGGGGCTGAAGCCAGCTGCCGATCCGGCAACGTGATGTCCCACTTCTCTGCATGCCAACCAGCTGTAGTTTTCTTGTATTGCCGTTCCAAAGTATCGACGTGATCTGAGCATACTTGATGCCCCAGTCCACGTGAACCCGTGTGAATCATGGCTGTGACCTGTCCTTTTCTCAAACCAAACGCTTGGGCCGCTTTAGGATCTAGAATTTGATCCACAACCTGCAACTCAAGAAAGTGGTTGCCAGAGCCGAGTGTACCCAGTGCCAATTCACCACGTTTCATGGCACGTTCCGACAATGTTCGTTGTTGTCCTTCCAGCAAACCATTGGATTCCATCGAAGCCAAATCATGCTCATGTCCTAAACCAAGTTCAACCGCGGCTTTGGCACCTTCACTGAGAATCGATTCCATCTGGGTCGATGTCAATTCGACCCCTCCTTTTCCAGAAGGGCCTGCAGGAATCCGCCCTTTCAATCGGCGTCCAAGTTTTTTGATATCCTTGAGATCATTTAATTCCAGGTTCAGTGCGCACAATCGGACACCACAGTTGATGTCAAAGCCCACACCTCCAGGGGAAATGACACCGCCATTGTCAATGTCGGTGGCCACTACACCACCAATCGGAAATCCGTATCCGAAGTGGAAGTCAGCCATAGCCCACGCATTGCCGACAATTCCCGGCAATGATGCAGTGTTGGCCAATTGGCCCGGGGACTGATCGGTGTGTTCTGCGAGGTGTTTCGCGTCGGAAACCAACATTGCATCGACTCGCATTGAACCGTGTTTCTTGATACGGTGCAAACCGGAGCCAATTGACTCAATGTGATTGTGCCAATCCTCGCTCATACCCTTGGCTGTAAGCCCTGTTTGAAGTCGCTTTCGGCGACGGCACCCTATGGGTGCCGGCCGACTCCTTCATGAACGACCATCAATTCGGCAGGTTGAGGATGCCCATGGCTTTCGGAGACATTGA
>DAHO01000018.1:1121-9844 GCA_002498455.1 Euryarchaeota archaeon UBA602 | reverse complement strand
AGGATAACCGAACACAAATCCAACCATGAACAAGACAGAGAGACCACGAACACGAGTCCGCAGGTGTTCTCCCAATTTTCGGAACATGCGCATTCTCGGAGCGTTCATGAGTTCCTCAATTTCCAATCGTTCAACCATGGGGGTGTCCTCGATTATGGCAATTCAGGAATAAATGGTGTTTTTCGACGTGGGCTTGATTGCGTGGAGGGTTCAGTTTGGACCACTTCAGTGACAACTTCTTGTTGTTGTGTCCATGCAGGTGCGACAACTTCGGGTTCAGGGATAGTTGCGATCTGGACGGTACGTCCCATGAGTGTCCATGCACCCTTTTCAGGATCCCATTCTGCCATGCTGGGTAGTTCAGGCGGGCGGACAGGCATCACGGCGGTGGTGGATTGTTTGCGAACCTTTTGAACCACCTTTTCCTTGATTCCAACAGCCATTGAAGCCACCTCTTTCGCACCCGTCATCGTTGCACTGACAGCCTCCTTGGTAGCATTCAATGTCACGTCAGCAGCCTGCGTTGCCATTGAAGAAAGCCGTTCGGAAACATTTGGTTTTACTTCATTCATGGTCACAATTTCTGGAATTTCGGGTATCGACGGAGTGGTCAAAGGGTCTTCTTCAATCAGTGTATCATTCGATGCAATGGGTTCACGGAAGAGTTCAGGAATCTCCGGTAGATCATGTTCTTCTGTACTCGGGGGGGTTTCCACAATAGGTTCGGACACAGGTTCGGGCTCAGGATCCCATACACCCCAGCCGATGTCATCATCATCGTCCAAGTCGATGTCGTTTTCCTCTTCTTGCAAACCCTCAGATTCAGATGCATCGTCAATGTATGCTTCGACCATGTCTGTCGTTTCTTCATCAGGAATCGTGGTCGTAAATCGGCTGTCCATGATGGGTTCTTCTCCATCAAGATCCAAGTCATCTCGACTTTCTGCAGCAGCGTTTGCGGCCGCAATTGCGCCCATCTCTCCTAATGCAGCCGATACAACATTATCGTCAACAGTTTGGACCTCACCAATGACCGATTCTACAATGGCTTGAGTGTGCGCATCGCCACCCATGGATGCGAGTGAACCGCCACTACCAAACTCAAGAGCTTCTCGCTCTTCAACATCATCATTTTTCTGAATCGCTCCGAATTCAGGGCGACGTCGCAAACAGTAGATTGCACCCAAAGTAGCAGGGAGTGCCAATCCAAAAATCAACCACTCTTGGGTGGTCATGATGCCTGCCTCGGACCATACTGGATCTGGTGAACCTCCGAAAAAACGGTCTTTCAAAAAGAGCCAGAAATGGAACTTCTGACCAACGCCTCCGTCCGCAAAAATCACTGCGGGGAAAAAGCCCAACATTCCGTTGATAACGAATACGGCCCAAGTGGGAAACGCCACTATCAGACACCAGAGTCCGGCTCTGGGATGGTACCGCTCCATGTTGTCACCGGGGAACCTGCGATGGTGCTCGTCCCTATCAACATCTCCTTCGGAGATGAACCCCTAAATCAGCGTTTGATGATGATTGAAAGCAAATCTCCATCCTTGAGGTGATGCGATAATCCCACGCGCTGCCAATCAAATTTCGCAGAGGGTCCTTTCACCCTGGCAAAACGGAATTTACGGACGAAATCACGGTGTAAATTGTTGCAAACGTCTTCGACAGTTGAGGTATCTTTGACAATCAACGGCTCGACCAAATCTGCCTCCTGACCTTGGGGTTTGAGATAGATTGACATGAACCCTAAATTGTCGTAAAGGAAGTCTTTCATTTCCTCAATGCCCATCCCGGTAAATGCCGAAATGGGCATGACAGGCCAACCACTTGGAAGCATATCAGTGGTTCGAGCAAGGTCTTCTTGACTTGCAATATCCATCTTGTTGACGACCACCACCGCCTTCGAATAAACTCGATTTTCCGCCATGGTGTCAACGATGTGATCGGCGGTCGCATCAATTCGCATTGTAACGTGTGCACTGACCATGCCGAAGGATCGAACAATATCTTGAATCTCTTGTTCAGAAAGGTGAGTCTGTTCACATGTCGCTCGAACGACAATCCCTCCCCTGTCGGTCCGTTTGACAAAGACGGGGGGTTTTTCCTCATTGAGCCGCATTCCGCTGATTTCCAATTCACGATTCAAGACGTTGAAGTGTGATTCTTGAAACGGGTCGACAACATAGAGCACCATGTCACAAGAACGAATCACACCGAGAATTTCCTTCCCACGCCCCTTACCTTCAGCTGCACCGGGAATCAATCCAGGCAAATCCAAAATCTGGATTTTGGCACCTCTGTGTTCCATCAGTCCAGGGATGCAGGTCAACGTGGTGAAAGCATAGGCACCGGTTTCGGATTCCTGCCCCGTCAATTGTGCAATCAGTGTTGATTTACCCACCGAGGGGAATCCGACCAATGCGACGGTGGCATCTCCAGATTTCTTGACCTCAAAACCCGAGGCAGGGCCGCTGCTTTTCGAATGGGCTTCTTGCGCCTCAATCTTACGCTTTAACGCCGCAATTTTGGCCTTCAGTTTGCCAATGTGGTGCATGGTGGCCTTGTTTTTCTGAGTCTTGTCAATCTCGGCTTGGATCTCTGCGATTTGTTCCTTGATTGTCGCCACAGTATCACCTCCCCGCCGGCTCTCCCGACCCTTCGGGTCGGGCTCAAGTTCTTCAATCCGATGTGCTAAATCGACATTGGGAGCATTGATGGATGGGTTGCACAAGGCGGTGGTATGGCCTCGGTGGACTTGGTCGCCCGTTTGGTCGATATCGCCGTGTTTCGAGGCTTGTGTTCGCTGCCGGGTGACCAATTGGCATTGGCACTTTCAAAGGGTGAGTTACGGAACAAACGCCCGGATGAAATCCCGTCTCTAGATCGTGCTTTTGATATCGATGCGGAAGCGGAATTCTTGGATTGGTATGATGAACAGCCCGTGGATTGGACCCCAGCAGGATTTCTCCAAGATCTTTCACAGATTCCACTTGAAGAAGCGGCAAACGGTCTTCGACTGTTGTCCGATTTGGCCAGCCCAGGCTCGTTCCGATGCTGGGAAGGGCGTGCAATGTTGTATCTTGATGTGTTGTTGGGTCGGACCATCTCTGACATTGAAGATCTGTATTCGGACTCCACTTGGGTTGATGCGAAAGCTGCGGTTTCGTCCACTCAACCCGACGAGTTTGCGGAGTCTGTCGTGATGTCATGGATGGCACAGAGAGAAGACATGGGCGAAACGTTGGATCCCAACAAGGATGCACGGATTTTACCGACAATGGAATCTCACCAAACCACAGCAGATGTTCTGCATAGAACGTTGCAAACCGCATTGTTGCCGGAATTGTTCTTGATGGTCGGTCGCGATTGGACTGAAGCATCTGCATGGGGTCAAGGGCAGTGGAATTTGCAGAATTTACTTGAAAATGGCCTTCCGGAGGTATTGGAATGAAGCCTTCGCTGATTGTTTTGGGGCGTTTCCAGCCTTTCCACAATGGGCACGCTTCAATGATTGAAGCGGCCCTAGAATTGAATCAGGGATTGCGTATTTGCATTGGTTCTTCTGAGGCTGAACCATCCTTGGACAATCCTTGGAGCGCGACCGAGCGTGAGCAAATGATTCGTGCTTGGCTGGCTGGAAGAGATGCAGAAATCGTACATGTTCCAGATTTGGGTGACCCTCCAAATTACGTGCGCCATGCAGAGAAATTCCACGGTCCAGCGGGTACATTATTCACAACCGATTTGGGAACGGCAAACCTCTATAGAGCGGCTGATTGGAATGTTATTGAGCATCCTTTGGCAAACCGTGAAGATTGGCAAGGTTGGCGAATTCGGGCCACAATCCAAATGTTGTCTACGGTCATGGAAGAAGAGGCAGTGATTGCGGCCTTGAGTGTCAATGTCCCTCTTGCGGTCGCCCAACTGATTGTCGAGAATGGTTGGCAACGCAGGTTGTTTCACATGGGGACTGGTGGGGAACCCGTCGGTTAACATGGACTCGTTTCAAATGGTGTATTTGACAAATGTTCAATCAGTCCATCGATTCGTTCCCGGTTCACTCCCATGTCGCCCCACCCCAATCTCGACTCGGAATGGATTTGGATCCATGTTCCGTTTTCGGTACACCCCGTTTCAACGAAGAAATCGTCCGGGAACATGAACCATCTAGAGTGGAATACGGTGTGTGAACTTGTAGTATCTTCGAATTCAATCGTTGCTCTAGATTGAGTTGAAACCCATTCCATGGTGGCTTGATGAAGGGCTTCAGGTGAGGCGTTTACTGCCATCATCACACGCTCACAATTGTTGCTGTTTTCAGGACAATCATCGGGGATTTCAGAGGAACTGGGTGCGGTGAATGCTCCCAAGATGTGGATGGTCAACAAGCACGCAATCCAAATCGCAGGTGGAATCAATATCCACCTTCTATCATCCATGAACTCACTCCTTGGATACAACGACCCGGGCTGGGCGTAGCACCCGATCTTTGTACATCCAACCCGATTCAAGGGTTTGGATCACGGATCCATCGGGGTGTTCCTCAGTGGCAGGGAGGGTGGTTAGGGCTTCCATGACGTTTGGGTCGAAATCAGGACCGACCTCAATCGGAGTCACGCCTTCGGCCTGAAGGGCATCGAGCAGATTGTCTCTTGTCAACCGGATTCCATCCGTCAGTGGCCCATCCTCTGCGTTATCGAGCGCTCGTTCTAAACTGTCCAGTACGGGTAA
Source organism: Euryarchaeota archaeon UBA602 (assembly GCA_002498455.1). Lineage (GTDB taxonomy): Archaea > Thermoplasmatota > Poseidoniia > Poseidoniales > Thalassarchaeaceae > MGIIb-P. The sequence goes on along the minus strand of DAHO01000018.1, from coordinate 5,110 downwards.
AATCCGTCCACAAAGGTTGAATCCAGCGAATTTCATTAATTCTGCACGATCCGAGGCATTTCGCTTACGGATGTTGATGATGTCTGCATCTTTGTAGGTGATTTCGGCTTCAGCCTTTTCTGCACGAGCGATGGCTTCGGCGAGTTTCTCCTCTAGGGTGGGCTCAATCGTCTCATCTTCAGCGACTTCATCAGTCGCATCTTCGACGGTTTCATCCTCTGACATCAGTTGTTGGGGAGTGGCGCCCATTCTTGAATCCGACGTGTACGAACTATGGGCGAAAGTCGTTCAACCAAACGACGCCAACTTCCAATCGCTCGTGTGTGGGGTGAATTTCCACCATGGCGACTGGGGCATCGACGACATCGGCAATTTCCTCTGCCAAGTTCAATGGGATTTCCAGCCGACCCAGGGTTTCATCGTGGAAAATAAATTGCTCAGGAATTCCAGTTTGCGATTGAATTTCAGTACTCCAACCTTTTGCGTCGTCATCGGAGCACCAAATGGCGCCGAAGACCATGGTACCGTCCTCAGTCATCTGTTCATGTGGTGAAATGGTATGTTCACCACGTCGCAAAAAGCGACGTCGAAGTTGACCTGAATCCTTGTAGGAGGCCGTGCAATACTTGACCATGAATCCGTAATCGGGTGTGACCTTTGCGTGCAAGGCTCTGGCCAACTCTCCAGAACCTTCTGCTCCGGCCGTAATCTCGCTCGACAGGTTGAATCCTCGAACTTCCATGTTGTCATAGTTACCGACCGTGATTTCCAATTCATTGAGGTTGAGAAACAATGCAGGTCCATTTCGCATTTCCTCAACCAATTCGTGCAACTGCTCCTCTTGATCCGGTTCGCAGGGCAATTCAATGCCGACATAAATTCCCGCATCTCTACAGGCCTGCATTGTGGGGACATACCGTTGGTAATCGAGATTCAGCAAATGAAATCTGATTTCATCAAGTCCGGCTTCAGCCAATGATTGAGCCACTTCGGGCTTGAATGGAATACTGGTGTACAAGTGGATGTGGTGTTTGGGTCCGAAGGCCCGCTTCAACTCTCGACAAGCTTCCATGCTCCGTTCCGCGGCCATCATGGGATCTCCACCCGTAATCCCGGTCCCGGTGGCATTCATGGCTCGTCCTTCCTCAATGATGGCGTCCCAATCTCCAATATCGACTCGTCTTTCATTGGCGTACATGAAATCAATTTCACGTCGATTTTCTGAAAGTGGACAATAATCGCACATCCAATGACAGTGGCCCGTGACGAATAGCACGAGTTTGCTCCCTATTTGGCATTGAATACAGCCCTCGGCTTCGTTGATGGAAGGAAATTCGATCAAGCGCATGCCTCCAATAGCATTCGATGGTAACGAGAATCCTCGCTCAATTCGGGGTGGAATGTGAGGGCCAATCGATTTCCTCGCCTCACACCTACCGCTTCCCCCGATAGCGTACACACCACTTCATCGCGGACTTCACCAAAGCGCGGTGCTCGAATGAAAATACCGGGGAATCCACAATCTAAAGCTGATTCAAACGAATCCACTTGACCGCCGTAGGCGTTTCGATCAATATCTGCATCCACCAATGGAACGCCACCGTCCTGGGGGTCAGCCAGAAGTATTGCACCTGCGCATGTGGCCAGAACAGGTCGCGCCTCATCCTCTCGCATCCATGCAAACAAGGCAGGCAAGAGTTGACTCGCTTCATCATTGCCACGCAAACGCATGACAGTGCTCTCTCCACCGGGCAACATCAAACCATCAATCGGTTGTTTTTGCAAATCTTCGATGGTACGCAACTCAACGGTTTCCACGTCCAACGACATCTCACTTGCAGCTCTGTGAATGGCATCGATATGGGCATGGCGAGCCCCTTGCAGCATTGCAATGCCGATGGTCACCATGTTCTGTCCGCTTCAGTGCTCGTTCTTGACGACTCCGTTTGAACAACAGTTTGCAATTCAATTGTAGCGTGCGGAGAATTCTCGCATGAAGTCGACCAAAGCCACCACGCTTTCCATTGGACATCCATTGTACAAACTTGCCCGAATTCCACCGACACTTCTGTGTCCCTTGAGTCCACCCAGGCCCGCAACTTCCGCTTCTTGGAGGAATGTAGGCTCCAATTCTTGATTGCTCAATCTCCATGTGACATTCATCACCGAGCGTGAATCCTTGTGTGCATGGGGGGCCCAAAAATCAGTTCGATCCAGTTCCTGATAGAGTAGGTTGGCTTTGGCGCGGTTGCGTGCAATCGAGCCTTTCAATCCGCCGTTTTCTTCCAACCACTTGAACACCTGATCAAGGACAAAAATGCCGAATGTATTGGGGGTATTGAACAACGATCCCTTGGAAGCATGTACGTTGTAATCCAGCATCGTTGGCAGATTGTCTCCACAGCGTTCCATGGCCCAAGGGGATAGAATCACCAAGGTCACTCCACTGGGCCCCAGATTCTTCTGCGCTCCGGCATAGATGATCTCGTGAGCGCTAACATCAAGAGGAACACCCGCAATGTCTGAGCTGGCATCCAAAATACGTGGTTTACCTGAACTGTCTGGAAGATGATGGTATTGTGTTCCATAGAGCGTATTGTTTGACGTATAGTGGAGATAAACAGCGTCTTCACGAACAGAATATTCTCCATCGCTTGGGACCGATTTGAAGCTGTTGTCCTCATCATTCCAGATGGCTTCAGCATTCCCGATGCGACCCGCTTCCTTGAGCGCCTTCTGCGACCATCCTCCGGTCACCAAGAAATCTGCCTTTTCCCCTTCATTCAAGATATTGAGGGCTGTCATGTAGAACTGTAGTGAGGCGCCTCCCTGCAGAAACAAAACGGTGTAATCATCGGGGACCGAAAGGACTCGGCGCACCCTCTCCATGGCGCTATCGACGACGCTTTGGAAAGTGGAACTTCGATGACTGATTTCACACAAGCCGAACCCTGAATCCATGAGGTTGGGCAAAGCCGCCCCCACCGCATTCACCACAGATAGCGGCAAGACTGCGGGGCCTGCACCAAAATTGTGAATTCGTTCGGGCACAACTCGATGCCAGTGCGTTCGGTCTTTGAGGGTGTGCCTGTGGTTTTCAATCCTCAGGGGCGTTAACGGGACTGGGGCAGATGACCGAACAGCAAGACTCCAAGTCTGCCAACGGCAATAGATACCCTCTGGCATACATCCGCTTATCGCGACTTTCCAGATTCCGTCGAGAGACGTGATCTTGCAATTCACGACGCTGTTTTTTGATGAGTTTTGCCAATTTGTTGACATCGGCCATGAAGACGTCTTCCCCATTGACCACTGCCCAGTACTGTGCTTTCTTCTGAGCCAATCCAAATCCTGATGGTTTCCATGAGCTCTCTCGATTTTCCCGACTTTCAACTTCGAGGTAATGATTGCCCGTTTCCACAGAAGGCCAGTCGAATCGCATGGCAATCATCGAACCATCTGGGCCTTTGCAGGTCATTCCATCTTGGCGTTGGTTTGAGGGCAATATATCCCAGCCGAGGCATTCTGCCACCGCGCGCTCGACTTCAGCTCGGTCAGACATCTGTTCACCGACCCGCGAATGCATCTCTCAAATTTGAGTCAACCGGTGTCTCATTGTGCAAAGACTATGACGCACATGTGAGAGGCGATTTCGTGTCAGATGACTTGCTTGGATTGTGCGATTACACAATGCTAGATCCTGAGGGGGACATTGAGACCTTTCTCGAAGAAGCAAATCATCACGACTTCGCAGCCATTTGTGTCTTGCCAGAGCACGTGAAAATGACCCGTTCAAGTTATTCGGGAACCATCGCTTGTGCCGCAGGTGGTTTTCCCAACGGAGACGGTCCCTTATACGAGCGAATTTCTGAGGTCAAACAGGCCATTGCGGATGGGGCGGATGAAATTGACATCGTCTTGGACTTCGATGCTTTGATGGATGGAGATCGCAACAAAGTGGCTACGGATTTAGCCCAGATGAGACAAGC
>DAHO01000018.1:0-733 GCA_002498455.1 Euryarchaeota archaeon UBA602 | reverse complement strand
TTGTCGAATTGGGTGCAAAATTGGCCTTGGAATTTGGCGCAGATTTCATCAAAACTTGCACGGGCAGACGCGGCGGTTGTACTCCACTTGTTGCACAAGTTTTGTCAGAATTGTTGGCGGCTTGGAGTCATGAAAACAATGGAAAAGTCCGCGGCCTCAAGCTCTCAGGAGGAATTCGTGAACCGGGTCAAGCAGAAGGCTATCTCGACATTGTACGAACCGCATTGGGGGATGGATTCGTGCATCCTGCGACGTTTAGATTCGGAACATCCTCAGTGCTTGAATCCCTTTGAGAACCTGTGGACACCAATGCATGGCATTGAATAACGGAGTTCCCATCGCTTGATTTGGTGAGCCGTTGAGCGAGGAAGTCGAAGAAGGCATGTTCACCGCTGTGGGTGACCCTGAAAATCCCGACTTGGAAGAAACCAAAATCGGGGAATCCCAACAAACCACCGTTGTAGAAGAATGGAAACCTTCCCTTCGCTATCGAATCCAGCAGAAGACGGGTTGTGACCTTGGGGTCTTCACCGAGAAAAACACATGGTATGCGTTCGCAATCTCAGTGATTCTGTTTTCCGTGATTGCGACTGCAGGTCTTTCGATTTTCGAATCGACATCTTCGAGTTTTGGAACCAGTGATGAAATCGATCCCGTTCCAGACTTTGTCACACCCACCTTGAATCGTACAACATACGAAGCGAATTTCACCAATGAAACAGGTATGTTCCAA
>DAHO01000094.1 GCA_002498455.1 Euryarchaeota archaeon UBA602 | reverse complement strand
GGTTGGTGCAATGCGTATTGATGCTGCACCCGCACCAGGATTGCCACATTACCCTTCCCCGGTCAGTACGGAATGGGATGGTGAAGCTGAAGAGGATTGCATGATTCGTCGCTGGGCATTCCTAGAATCAGATGGGGGTACAACCAGTGATGTTTCTCGCCGCAAAACCATGGGCCAAGGGAAATATTTCCGGGGCATTGCAAAATACACCTACTTGGGTGTCAAGAGTATCCTAGGTTGGAAAAAGCAGGATGGTTGGCTCAAAGTTGAGGATCAAGTCATCGGCAGAATTGACATGAGTGGTTTGACTTTACTGTCGATGACCGAAACGTTTGCTGGTGGTTACAGAGTTGCGCCAGGAATGTGTGTGACCAATGATTCAATGTCGATTGTTCTCGCCAATGGTCTCTCGAAAAGCCGGATGCTGAGATTCATAGGGCCGATGAAAAAGGGTTCACATATCGGAAAATGGGGAATGGTCAGCCAACAGGACGGTCACCGTCTAGAACTACGAAATGTCGACGAAAATGACCAGCCCATCAACGAACCTCACGACCCCCCAATGTGGATTCAAGTCGATGGTGAACCATGCTTGATGACGCCAGCCATCATTCAGTTCGTTTCAGATCAATTGACGGTTCGTGGCGGGCCCTCAATTCCCAATCAATCAAAGTGAGAAATCGCTGAAGTCTCCATCATCATTGACACTTGAATCAACACCTCGCTGAGGGTCCTCAACTTCGTCAACGACTTTGTTCTCGGATTTTGTTTTGCGAGTTTTGCGCGGTTTTGGCTTGGGCGCCTCTTTCGGCTCAGAAATAGAGGGTTTTGGACGCGATGGGGCAGTTGCTGTTCTTCTCCCGCTTCGGGGAATTCCCTCGATTATATTTCGCAGACCTTTTTGTTGCAACTCTTGTTCGAAGGCCTGTTCTTTTTGCATGTCTGAAATCATGTCATCCATGGCTTCAGCCTCATCAGTGACGGTAACCGAACTACCCGCAACATAGTGCGATGTACTGGCGCCTGGTCCTTGTTCAGCCAAAGCCGCATTGACATCGAATTTTGCAACACTCGCGGATTTTTTCTTGGGTTTACCGCTAAAGTCCTCCACCTTGGCTTTGGCCACAGCCTCCATTCTTGCTTCATGCCGCGCCGCTTCATGGCGAGCAGCCTTCCCAGCTCGCATTTGCTGATCCGAGAGCATCGTTTGCGCTTGTGAATCAGCACCAAGAATCAATTGGTTTCGCGAAAAGATGTACAATGCACCCGAGGCAACAATCGAAATGAGAAGTACAGTGGTATACAAGCCGCGGCCGATGAAGGGGATATCACCCGCTACATACGCTTCACTTGAACTCACGACTCTCTCATCACCATAGGTCATTGATGTCACGACAAAGTGCCCGGCCAATCCTTTGCTCGAGGCCTCTAGAGCACAATTTTGGATTTGATTTTCAGTATAATATTCGTCTTGCAGAATGTAACCATTCAGCGTTATTGCTTGATTCGAATCCATCTGTATGACCGCATCAAACACATTTTCATTGGCAGGAATGATGGCCAGCAGGGCCCAGCCATTGTGGGGGAATTCACTGGCTTTACCACTCTCGAGTATTCCATTAACCATTGGAACACCTTCCGCTTGGCTTGGTGAAGGCCAATCATCTTCCTTGCTAACGATTTGAACAAATACTGAACCGGGCTCAACATCCTGAGCCTCGCTGTACGGTTTCTCCAAGATCATCCACGAAGCAATGGCAGTGGTTGCTGTTAGTGGTTGATCGAAAACCTTGGTCTGAGTGAGCCAGCCAGATATTGAGTAAGTTGAATTTTCACAATCCAACAATTCAATTTCTTCGCCTTCAAGGTGATTCGAACTGCTGGCGGCCAGTTTATTTGTGACCACTACATTCTGTTCTTCAGAGGAAACAACCTCGTAATCTTGGCCCCAGCTAGCGTTAGAACCGCCGATACACCCTGAAAAGGCGGTGAACACGAAGAGAAGAATGAGCAGTGGGGCAAGTCGTCGCACAATTGAGTCAGAGGCCTTCCCATTGAAGACTGTTCGCACACGCAGGCTGTGTTTTTGCATCAATGATGGTCATGGTCAGAGTGGTCACTGTGGTCCGCACCTAAATCATGGTGTAGTAGATGATTCAAGTCATCCATGAAATCTGATGTCGACCAGCTAGAACCGGTGAACACCACCCGTTTCTTGCCATCCTTATCGATGATGAAAGTTACAGTATTGTGACCGACTTCGTACAATTCATCTGCCATGTCATGATCATCGTGCTCATCATCATGGCCATCTGCATGCTCTGTGGGTGTAGGAAGCATTGACAGGTTCGCATTCGAAGCAGCCCAAGCGATGTGATCAGTATCTTGCATAATCATGACTTGATCGATCCCCACGCTACTCTCTTCCCAAGCTTCGCTGGATTCATTCCAAATGTGCAATGACCACCACCATGACCAGTCACTCGGGGAATCAATGCCGTTGATTCCATTGACGCTATGCCCAAATTCTTCATGAACAGAATAATTCAGTGAGATATTGTTCATTGACATCGTGGACTCAGTCAAATTCCAGCCGGTTGCATTCTCTTCAGGAAGCATGTCATGATCTCCATCATACAGTGCAGTAGTGTTGTCTGGATACAACACAGCGACCTGGTGAGACATCTCAGAGTGGTTGCTGTGATCACTATGGTCGTCATGATCCGAGTGGTCATCATGGCTCGAGTGATCTCCGTGGTCACCATGATCCGAGTGGTCCGAATTGATGTGGTCATTGTCAACCAATAGACTGTAATCACTCCAAACCTGTTGCAGTTCACTGTGGTTGTAACTGGTCAAGTGAGGCCAATCATATCCTCTGACATTGGTCCACCCCCACAGGTGTTCCGGTGTATCTCGTGCAGGATCGATGGTGATGGACAGTATAACCAAATCTTCCTCACCAGCCATTTGTTCATCGATATAATCCAGATTGGCTTCGATAGTAAGACAAACATCCGGGCAGATGGTGTATGTGAAAGCAATCACAACGACTTTGTCTTCAAAATCTGACAATGAAACCTGCTCACCGTTTTGGTCTAGCAACGTGAACTCCGGAGCCGTCGATGCCGGGTCATATTCGATTCCATTGAAATCATATTCATCATGGTCTCCACCGATACATCCGGACAAAGCAGAACAAGCCAATAGTAGGCTGAGTAGAATCGATACATTGCGCATGGCTCAATGGGGAGCCCACTCATGTATTATTGTTGGCGCGGACGGAGAGATTTGAACTCCCGAGGCGAATACCACCGGATTTCAAATCCGGCGCTCTACCAGGCTAAGCGACGTCCGCAGTAATGACTCCGAGACACTGCTCGGCTATGTGTTTCACCCCTATCAACTGTAGAAGCCGGGACGACACCAATCCGGCAATGTGTCTGCAGCACCAGGATGTGTCAAACCGATGAACAAGATCATGACCACGATGAAAAACACCGGGAACAGAGCGGTTGCAGTGAGTACGCGACTGTCAGGGTCACCCTGTAGATGCATGAAGATGGCAGAGATACCCACACCTTTGACAATACCAACCGATACGAGAATGAAGACCACCACATCCATACTCACAGTTCCTTTCATTGAGAACGTGAGTGCGACGGCGACCACTTCGATGGCCGTGAAAATCATTAGCACCCAGAAGTTGAATGCATATCGATCGAATCCTAGAATTGTGTGATGCCCATGTTCTCCCATTTTGATACCTCCTTAATACAGATAGAATGCGGGGAAGACCAATACCCAAACCAAGTCCACAAAGTGCCAGTACAGACCGAAGTACTCAATGCTAACCGCATTTTGAGGCGTGTATCCACCACGGAATGCCTTGAGAACCATGTAGGCAAGTGCTACCATTCCTCCGAATACGTGTACACCGTGTGTACCTGTAGTCACATAGAAAGTAGATGCAGACATGCGTATATCGAAAATCGCGTCATAGCCTGGTGTACAAGCATGCGCGGCCTCATCGTATAGATGGCAATATGTATACTCAGAGGCATGTATGGTAAAATGATCTTCCATCAAACTGGGCGCATAGAAAATAGGGTGGTCGTGGTCTCCAATCTCGAATCCAACAAACCATTCAATCAGTTTGAAGCACAAGAAGAGGGTTGCCAAGGCAAGAGTTGTCAATAGATACTTTCCAACCTTGCTGTTTCGCTCTGCATCACTCAAACTGGTATCCTTAGCGGTTTTGAGCGCAAGCACAATGGTGTACGATGAAATAATCAGAGCAAAGGTGTTGATTGCACCGGGGATTAGAGTATCTGGCATGAACTGCAATACTGCGTTTGCATTCTCTTGGTGATAACCACCCTCTGCGATGAAGTAAGACGCAGGTAACCAGCAAGCCGTACCTGGCTCAATCACTCCACCTGCCGCATGGGTTGTTTCAAACAATTCTATGCAGTTATCGAATCCGGTTCGATATCGGATGTATGTGCTGAACAAACTGCTGAACACCATCATCTCAGACATGAGGAACATCCAAATTGCAACCTTTCGAAGATCAATGGATTGGAACGGTGTACCAATTGCTTTTGGTTCGTAGGTTCCATCAAAACTCCAATCCTGTCTCCACCATACAAAGAAACCAGCAAACATAACTGCAAGTCCGACAATCAGCGTTCCAATTTGAGACGAGTGGATTGCATAATCCCACACATTGTTCGCATCGTTCCAAGATTGAGTGAAGACTTTGGTGAATCCAAGTAAAAACAAGCTTGAACCCAATGCAATCATAATCGGCGCCCATGAATTGTGAGGTGCGCCACCAATGACGCCGTGTCCGTAGTCAAACTCCCAATCGTGTGGTCCCCAATGGCTATGCTGGTGGTGGTGTCCATGATCATGGTCGTCGTGTCCGTAACTCATTCTTCTTCACCCCCATGACTCTCTTCAGGAATCATCATCCATTCAATCATACGTCCAAACAATCCAGGTTCACCTTCATCGTGTATTTCGGCAAACTGCTGAACAGGGAGATCGCTTGGGTTGTGTGAAGGAGTCGGTGGTGGGCTTGACACCATCCACTCCATTGACCAACCACCCCATGGGTCGCTCGGTGCTTTTTGACCACGAAGTCCACTACTAACCATGTTGTAGACTAGAATCAAGTTGCTAGCGAAGAACATGAATGCTGCAATGGTAATCAGCATATTCCAGTCAGCGGCTTCAGCGGGTAGTGCGAAGTACTCATCGGTTGTGATGAAGTAGGTGTGCTGCCTTCGCGGCATCCCCTGAATTCCGAGTCGGTGCATTGGCCAGAATACGAGGTTGTAAGAGATGAACCCAGTAATGAAGTGGATGACCCCCACCTTCTCGTTCATCATACGACCTGTTGCCTTGGGGAACCAATAGTAAATTCCAGAATACAATCCAAAGATGATTCCACCCACGAATACATAGTGGAAGTGAGCGACAACGAAGTATGTCTCATGCAAGTGCAAATCCATAGCAACTGCTGGGAAATACATTCCAGAGATGCCACCCAGTGTGAAGGTAACCAAGAAACCAAGCGCCCACAGTGTGTGTGTTCGGTAAACCAAACTGCCACCATGCATGGTTTGAAGCCAATTGAATACCTTGATTCCAGTTGGTACCGCGACCAACATTGTAGTCAACATGGTTACGAATCGCAACACGGGACTCATACCCGATGTAAACATGTGGTGTCCGTATACGATGAATCCAAGAATACCGATTCCTGCAAGAGCGAAAACCATCGACTTGTAACCGAAAATGGTCCTACGTGCACTCGTAGACAGAACCTCAGAAATTACTCCGAAGGCAGGGAGTACTACCACGTATACCTCAGGGTGACCGAAGTACCAGAACAGGTGACTCCAAAGTAGGGGGTCTCCTCCTGCTGCGACCTCATAGAACACCGTACCTATGGTCCGATCTAACAGAACCTGAATCAGTCCAATTCCGAATGCTGGGATGGAAATGAATAGCATCAGTGTTGCAATCAACATTGACCAAGAGAATAGAGGCATCTGCATCCACCCCATCCCTGGAGCACGCATGGTACAGAAAGTTGTCATGAAGTTGATACCCGCGACTGTAGAAGAGGCAACAAGTAGTATCTGCCCAGCCACCCATAACGTCGCGCCCGAGTGCGCTGTGTTTGATACAACATACGGTGCATAACCAGTCCATCCAGTATCTGCTCCTTGTCCACTGAAGATACCTGTGAAGATGAGCAGTGCTGCGGCAGGGTTCAACCAAAATGCTAGTGCATTCATTCGAGGCAAGGCCAAATCAGGTGCGCCGATTTGGAGAGGTACAATCCAGTTCGCAAATCCAGCAATCATTGGCATTGCTGCTAGGAAAATCATGGTTGTACCATGCATCGTAAAGAATTGATTGTACTCATCTTGAGTGAGGAAATCGTTTCCAGGCGAAGCCAATTGCAATCTGAAAATCAGAGCAAAAATACCACCTACACCAAGGAAGAATAACCCGTTGACCATGTACAAGGTTCCAACTTTCTTGTGGTCAGTACTGGTTAGATAATCGCTAAGGAATGGCCAGAATCGCTCCCATGCGAAGGCTCCAGGGTCTCTTCGGTAGAATACCCAGGTTGTGGTTCCAAATGTTATCGACGCCATCAGGAATATCGCACTCGCCAGAACTACCAAACCTCTAGCTTGTTCAACCGGTTGCGGACCGATTTCAAGATTGAGTCGGTTGTAATAATCGCCACCGCTGGTTCCATCACCGTTTACTGAATTTGTGTGGAGGATGAATTTCGCACCACCATCCATTGGAGCAGTCCACTCAACTTGCCATTCAGTCTGATCATTACCCTGTCCCGTATCAGTTGCATCTATTCCGTTGTGGGTTGCACTCCCATCTGGATTAATTTTGACCATTTCGTCGACATTCGCTAGCGTTCCTGCACTGGTCCACAGGTGGAATCCACCAAGTGCTAAAGCTTCTGGATTTTCTCCGGAAGGACCTCCAGTGAACGAAATATTCAGCAAATAGGTACCACCTGGTTCAAGTTCTATGGGCAGACCTTCTAGTTCTGGAACAACATCTGGACTCAAACTCTGTCCATGGCATGTACACCCTGCATCTTGGACACCCGATACACCATACGGATAAGATTGGGCACTAGGGGCAAAAATCAATGCGACCAATAAGAGGCCAAAAATGGTAATTATACGGCGATTCTTGTGAATTGACAACATGAAAACACCTACGCAAAGACCTCTACAACAGCAGTCATCGTGCTGTGTTGCTTCCCACAGTATTCAGTGCACATCAACAAAGATGAGCCTACTTCATCCACGCTGGGCGTGTAGTAGAGACGTGTTTCCATACCGGGCTGAGTATCCTCTTTAATCCCCCAATCCAAGAAGAATGGAGCATGTGTGACATCGTTCGACGTCATGATGAACGCAAGAGATTGTTCGGCTTTGACTCGAAGTAACGGTTTTGTTTCTCCCTCAACATCGATGGTGGAGATTTCACAAATCACTTCACCATCGTCATTGTAAGCAACATTTTGTTGCCCTATGGTCTCAGCATCTTCTGGATCGTCAGCCATGCAGTCGAAGTCCCAAAACCATTGATTTGCTGTAACTCCAATTTCGTGAGCATCGGGATCTGCAGACCACATCTCATCCAATGGGCCCCATGCAATGTAAGTCAAATAGACAATCAAGATGAATGGAACAATGGTCCATGTTAATTCCATCTTAAGATTGTCATTCTCTTTTGGGAATACACCAGGAATAAATTCATCACAGGATTCACCCATGGATTTTCCATCCTTGGCCCGATATTTCAGTGAATGATGGAAAAGCCACACAGATACGATGATCATCACGATTGCAGACCAAAAGTTCCACTCATCAAACAGCATATGGAAAACGTCTCCGCCTGCCTCCACAGTAAAGCCTCATTCTGCCCGGAGAGAGTGGGCTATATGAGGCTTGTCTGCCCCCCCGTAGGGGGGTCAGGAAATCGAGTTTAAAGGTAGACTATATCCGATGAAATCAAGAAGCAACCGATGGCATTGGTCTGTAATGGGAGATTGGTGTTATTGGGCCCGCCTCCCGGGTGCTAGACCCTGAGCAATAAACGAAGATTTGGAATGAAGATGGGGGTGAATTCATGTCGAATAATCGAGATAAAAGGTACAATAATGCCGGGCGAGTTTTGGGTGAACTGCGCCATCGAAATCGATTGCCTGCCAATGGTGGTTGTGGGTGCCCAATCATCATTGAAGGCCGAAGAGATGGAATTGCCTTGAGAAAATTGGGATTTACCGGCCCCATTGAACAAGTCAACCGAGGCTGGGACCAGTCGAGATTTGTGACTCATATCTATGAGAAATATGGAATCTTAAACAATGTTGATCAGGGCTGTTCCATTTGTTTATTGATGGATTGGGATCGCACAGGCGGACGTCTCCAGAAGAAGCTTGGAGAGCGATTTTTGGCCTTTGGAATGCTTGTCGATAATGCCACAAGAATGGAATTGGTTCGTTCAATGAAACCAGAAGGGCGTACGGTTGAGGGATTGGGTGCTCATGCAGACAAGTTACGTCCATACATCGATATGTTCGATCCCGAAGGCATTGATGAACAATAATCATTCAATTTGGATTGCAACTCTGAGGTTCAAAGTTCCATTCAAATTCTCGCGAATATCTTCCAGTTCACGCAATCGGTTGGCCAATTCATTCTGGAGTCGACTGATGAGCCCATTCTTCATTCGAACCCATCTAGGATCTGGGGGTCTCCCTTCACTGCGTGCGAGCCAATCCGCCTCGGAAAGTTGTGCCATTTCGCGCATGATTCTACGATGCCATGCGTCTTCAGCATTGTCTCTCAATTCATCTAGAAGTGGCAACAAACGCTGTCGTTCACTTTCCAGTAGAGCGTTTTCGATGGGTGACAACAAATCGGTCAAATCAACCTCGCCCGTCGGTTGACCCTGTTGCAGTAACTCGAGAGGTTCCGCCCCATCATCATGCAAGGGATTTCCCAATGAGTCTAGATACAACCATCTACGTGTGATGGTTTTGTTCAAACTGTCAACATCCCAGTCGATACAGACACACAAACTGGCATTTTCTGGTGTAGAATCGAGCCGATTTGAATGAAGGTAAATGGTTTCTTCTCCTTCAGAATCGATGAGTAGTCTAGCAATTGGATGATACGGTGTGATGAAGATATGGTGAGGTTTCTCCCTGGCAACGTCACGATCAAAGACAACATGAAACCAGTAAGGTCCGGAGCGATTTGCTGTCGTAGTAATCGTATCTTGCCAATCTACAGTGTCCTGATCGATTCGCATTGAATCCATTGCTCGATCCGCCAAATCTTGAACGATTTCACGTTCTAGTCCTAGCATCCAAACACCATCCTCACTTGTCGGATACAATTGCGCATTATTTCCAAGTTTATGCTGTATCCAAGCCCGGAAATCAGTCTCATCCACACCCAATTTGTGACGTTGCACAGAGTTCCGTAGAGAGGAAATTCCGGGATCAGGACCCACCCATTCCCGCTCTTCATTAGCTCTTTCTTCCAACCACATTTCTCGTTTATCGAGGAGTGTCATTATTCCTTGTTGCTCTTCTTCATCAGCATCTTCTGCACTAATCATCTGGAGCCCAACAGGACGCTCAAGTTCAGCTCTTGCAACCATTCTCATGGCCTCACCAAGCAATGGGTCCAGCATGCCCAACGCATCTTCAAACAGACGAATCCGATGATACAATCGATGCAAAATTGCGGCATCGATAGTCCCTTCCACTGCAAGGTTGAGGATGAGTATTTCATCAGCGGTTTGTCCAAAGCGGTCTAATCGGCCAATTCTCTGTTCAATGCGCATTGGATTCCATGGCAAATCATAGTTCACCAATCGATGGCAGTGCTGTTGATCCAAACCTTCGCTTCCAACTTCGCTTGAGAGTAGAACATCAAATTCTCCATTTCGAAACCTCTCGCGAATCAAATCCCGATCTTGCATGCGAGTTCGTCCAGTAATCACTTCGCATCGGACCCCATCCGCAGTCAATCTCTCCTGCAAATGCTGGAGTGTGGCATGGAAGTGACTGAATAATAGGATTCCTCCCTCGTCATCTTCAGCCAAACTTTGCTGAATCCACGCGAAAAATGCATCGTACTTTGAATCAATATCACCCAAGGACTCAGCAGCATCAATCAGTTCATTCAAATTCCCAAGTCTTCTCAGCATTCGAATTTCTAATTCAGCCAAATCGACATCATCCTCAACATTGGTCGTATCATCCATGGCCTCTCGCGCTTGAGATTTCAGTTGGCGCATCACATGCCGCGCGAATGCGGGTAGACAGGAAGAAGCCATTCTTTCTGGGACGATCAACGCCCAATCGAAGACTTGACCTTCGGGGTGTCTCATTTGGATTAGAGTCCGGGCCCAGGCACGTGCGGCTTCGTACAATCGCCATTCTTCTGGAGTCAAGTTGACATCTAGGGTAACGGCTCTTCGTCTCGCCATATGCCAATCCAAATCACGCCTTCTGGTACGGACCAACAAGTCGTTCAATGGTCGAAGACGACGGATTAGGTTCGCCAATCTTCTCCTAGATTGTTCGATTCGAATTGGAACCCACGCTTGCTCATTTTGGACCAATTCAATCGCCTCATTCAGACGAGGGTCACCGGCAAAACCGATGGTATTCTCCAGTGCTTGGAAATGGTTGAGAGCACGAGGGAGGTTAGGTACAGTTCTAGAAATTCCATCGAGGATATCATTGAGCATTCGAGTCGGGCGCATCGTTCGATAAAACTGCTCGATAGACGGCCATCGATCGGGAGCCAGTAGACTCAATTGAACCCACAATTCTTCTTCGCGTAAGTTGACAGGAGTTGCTGTCATCAAGACACATTTTCTTGAATGCATTGTGAGCAATTGGGCCGCATCATGGAGTCGATTTTTTGGATTTCGACAGTGATGTGCTTCATCGATGATTGTTAACATCACCTCCGGCATGGATTCCATAATTTGTTCTAGAGTTGACGAACGTCGCAATATACCGTGACTTACGATGATGATTCTAGGTTCACCCTCACTTAGATTTTCAAGAATACGTAGTAGGCGTCGTCCACTATCAGCGACAACTGATTTTAGGTCACCTCGATGGTGCAGTTCCTGCTTCCATTTCGACCGCAATGAACCCGGACAGGCGATGATTACCGGTCCCACATCGCCAATTGCATGAAGCCGACGAATGATTCGGATGGCAGAGATGGTTTTGCCTAGACCCACCTCATCAGCAATCAGCAATCCCTGCCATGGAGATTCAGCAAGGCGAGCAGCAGGTAGGTGCTGATGCGGCTGGTCCTCCCATCGACCAAATGCATGCATCGGAGCAGAATCACTGGTGGGGAAACGCAAGGTCAAATCGGTCCAACGTAATTCTGGAGGGATACTTGAGATTCGTTCAGAATCGTGTTCATCTCTTGAACCTGAGACGACCATGCGGCAAACCGCGACTCGGGTGTTCTTGAACCCTCGGTTTCAGAGCCCGCTTTTTAGGGCAATCCAACCCCGTTTTGTTTCACCGTGTTGAGGACTACATGTGTGACGGTTCGGATGATTCCTTCGCTGGATAAAACCGTCTTTGACAGGTCGTCTAATTGGGCGCGATCCAATACCCGAGCCAAGACCATCGAGTCAAATTCTCCGGTGACATCATAGATTCCAAAGACGCGAGGGTCTTCGGCAATTCTTCGCTGAACTTCCATTAATCGTCCTTTTTCGATTCGAAGCCCACACAGTACGGTCATGGTCCAACCGACCTTTTCTGCATCAAGGAGAATCCCATATCCTTGGATAACTCCCATCTCTTCCATGCGCTTGACTCGATTGGAAACCGTTCCAAGTGCGACACCCACTTCCTCTGCGATTGAGCGCAATGAAGTCCGCGCATCATTCAACAATACTGACAAGATTCGCCGGTCGGTATCATCAATCATAAACTGGGGAAATCTCGGCGGAACTTGAAATTATGTTGGCGGCTCTTTGTAAAGAGTAAGGTCAAGAACCCAGGCTCCCATTTCCTCAACCTCAATACTCCATTCGGTTTGTACGAATGCAGTCATCTCGTCTTCCAGCCCTCGATATGGTTTCAAATGAACTTGAAATGTCTTTTCTGTACCCGCACGCAATTCAATATCTCGAATCTGTTTGGCCAATTTCCAAGGCGGCAGTACGCGCACTTCTCTTAACTTGATATCTCCCAAACCTGCTTTTAGTTGTGCCACAGGTATACCTTTTTGTCCCATACTCCCGCGCAATCTTGGGAGAAAAACCTCACGCTTCCATTCAGCTCTAGCAATTGAAGCGAGAACTAAAATTCCTACACTGATCACCAACCAGCTGGCGACCCTTTGCCCATTGTCGGTCGGACCATTTCCCTCTGTGGGTAATTCCAAGGCCATCATCGCGTAATTTTCTTCAGTCAACATATCCGATAGTAGAATGATGACTTGTAGATTTTCAGCATCCCCTTCATTCAATCCATTTGGCATCTGTAAATTTCGTGAAATGGTTCCATTCCCATCACCAATGGGTGTCGGATCATACAATCGAACCACCGCATGCTGTGGAGGTGCACGCCCAAACATCTTGACATCATCTTCAATCAATATGATTCTCAAAATTCCATTTTCAAGTTCTGAAGTTGAATTGACTTGTACAGTGATATTGAGGCTGTCTTCACCAAACCAATTGACAACTGTGTGGAGAACCGCTTTGGCGGAAGTTGGTGCATGTTCGACGACGCTGTTCTCTCCCAACTCGAGGTATCGATCGTCTGTTTTCAGAGACCCCAATTCACTGTTCACCGGGTGCCATGCCAAACGCAGGAAACCATCGTTTGGAATCACTTCGGTTTCGTCCTGAGGAAAATGCTCAATGAATCGCGGGATCATGTTTCCAGATTCGGCTTCAGTCGTACTTTGTTGTGCAGGAAGGCTCCAAATGCCCCAACCAGCAACTGAGATCAAAAGAAACGCGACCAAGAAAGGGGCCCAATTCCCAACCCGGTCCGCATCCATGGTTCCGCGAACGAACGATGGCGCATGAATGTCTCTCACAGGAGTCCGAGTTTCAATCTCAGAATATGCTGTTCTGCATCTGTCATCATCAAACTCAATTTCCCCGCCAACCAAGCTGGAATGAATTCATCTTCACAACGGAGAAGTACACCTCCATCACGTTGTCCTTGGAATGCTTGGGTCAAGGTTGAACGCCCAGGTTCCTCGCCATCCAGCAAACGAATGGCCAAAGCCCGATCCACAGACAAGCAATGATTTGTGACCCGATCGGCCAATCCATGAACACCTGTTGAGATGAATCGATTTTGTTCCTTTCGAATTTTCCAAATTGGTTGTCCAGCCTGCAGGACACGCAAGGGTTGCCAATGGCCACCAGGATACAGTTGGTGTTTTCCAGTCAATCGAGGTGAATCCCACAACCATTCCCGAATTGCATCAATACTGACATGCGCGTACTGGCCGCGCCTCCAAAGTGTCAATCCATGTGTTTCCATTCCCCACTCACTGAACAATTGGAGATCAATTGAATCACCCAATCGCAAATCCATCTTGCCTAGGGGTTTTGCTGAGATCGGGGTTGGAACTTTGCCAAAATCACGCGGATGCGCCCGCGTGGCTCTGGCTGAAGTCTGTCCCTCTTCATCCTGAGTAAATACAGCGATGAAAAATCCGGAACCATCATTTTCGTCATTCCAAACACGAATACAATCTTTGGTAAAATCCGTTCTACCCGGACGAGTATTGAGTCCAGGAAACAATTCTGTACGATTCACCTTTTTCAGAGAAAGCCAAGGGTAGCGTTCCAAGACTTGCTCCACCACATGTTCGTTTTCCTTTGGATCGATCGAGCACGTAGAGTAGACCATGGTCCCACCCGGTCGAAGCAACAATGCAGCCCGGGATAGAATTCCGACTTGCAAGCGAGACATATGCTCTCCATGGTGTGGTTTCCATGTGGCCCATACATCGGTATTCTTCCGCGTCGTCCCCGTTCCAGTGCATGGTGCATCGACAAGGATTCGATCAAAACCAGGCTCAGCAACTCTGGGGAAATTTCGCCCATCTTGACGGACGACCACGACATTCAGATGTCCGGAACGTTGTACATTTGAAACCAAATTATTCGCTCTTCCAGGGTTTGGTTCATTGGCCACCACGAGTCCAGCACCATCCAAGGCTTCAGCAATTTGCGTTGTCTTCGAACCCGGTGCAGCGCACAAATCCAATACTCGATCTCCGGGTTGAATCTCCAATGCTTGCACTGGCATCATCGATGCAGCTTCTTGTCTTGTTATTCTCCCAGATGTATGCAATGCCCTGATATTTTCGATGAATTGATCATTCTCACATCGAGCCTTTTCCCAAGGCATGGTAAAAGCTCCACCTTTCGACGTGAACCAATCGATTGGGGTAGCGCCCATTTGTAGCAATAAATCCAGTGTCCATTGTACATCCTTTCGACATGGATTGACACGCACCGTTTCGGGCAATCGAGGCGTGGCGGAATCTAACCAAACATTCAGTTCGCCAGGTCGTAATTCTTCGACGAGTTTGGCCAATTCACTCTCGGCTGCATGAGCTCGCCAATCAGAAACCATGCCCGCCATGATATGGCGAAGTGATACCTCACTTCAGCGCATCGGAGACGCCCAACCTTCAATGTGTGTGCATGAGAGGCCACCTCATGGCGAATCTCACAACGCTCCTCCTGACGGTGGCGTTGTTGGCCACTCCACTCGTTCTTTTCTTTGTAGATCGCTTGCCAACATGGCTGCAAAAATTTCCAATTTGCATTGTGGGCTTGGTCGTTCTTCTCCGTCTCTTTGCCTTCTGGGAGGTTGACTTGACCGATGCTCATGTCGTTGGATATCTACCCAATGATGTCACCGGTCTTGCAACGTTGATGTATATTTTTTCAGGTCCAGATGGCCTCATGTTGGGACTATTGTTTGGATTTTCTGCGGGATTGACGTTTCGAGTCAATCATCTACAGGAGTCTCGTTGGTCAGCCTTCATCTGGGTATTGATTTTGGGCTGGGAAATCAATCCGGATGGTTTCGCAACAATTGCTTCTACACCTCTTTCTTCTCAACCCTCAGTCTTGGACTGGCAATCACTCGCTTACCCAATCATCGGCCTCTTGTTGTCGGGTCTAGTGGTCCCTTCGCTGACACGGCAGGAAACGGCTTCTTCGATGCATATAATTGCCATTTTCTGTGTTCTGATTGCGTTCATAGATTTGACCAACAGCCCGATTGCGTGGATGCTACTGGGTATAACCGCCCATCGATCTTCGGCATTAAGGGTTGATTCGTCTCGAGGAATTGCTTCCCGTAGGCGTTGGGTCGGCTTGCTCGTCATATTCGTAATGACAGTCATTCTGTTGCTTTATTCTGTGATGCAAGATCCAAGTTCAGATGACAGTATCACTTGGGCTACACGCTATGCAATCGGCTGGATTCTTTTCTGCGGTATTCTAGGTGCTTTGACACCGTTGGCAGGCTTTGATGCCCATCCTCGTCCTGAAGCATGGGGATTCCTCACCGGCATGGTCTTCGCTCCTGCATTGCTCCCGAACATTGCTCATATCGGAACCTTTCAGCTTCCATTACTTATTGCAGTAATCATCATGCCTTGGATTGGGACATTGCCGGAAGCGCGTCCTAAACTTAGTCGCAATCGGCGCTTGCTGGAATTGACTGCATTCACATTGCTACTACCACTGGTTCTGTACTTGAGCGCATTCATCACCTCATCAATTTTGGCGCTACTCCTTGTTGCTCCCTTATTGATACGATTCTCGTCTCCGGTTCAAGAAGAGGAGTAAAGAAACCGACATCTTCGATATCTTGTCAGCCCTAACGGTTATACCTGAACCGTCTCGGATGAATGAAATGTAACCATTGGTTACAGGATGGGATTCAAATGACAACACAGCGAAAGCCGGCTCGTAGATACGCATCTACAAGCGAGACAAAGAGGACGAATGCAGTCGAAACTGCAGCTAAATTGACACAACTCACAGACCGTGCCCGTCGCGTGGGTTCAGCACAGGGGCCCCTGGTTCCCGTTGAAGCATTAATGACCATCGAATCGGATGCATGGGTTTGGCAAACAGTCGATCGGAAAGTGTTGGAGAAACTCAGCCACCGTTTGGTACTACAGACCGAAGACGGTCGTCGCCGTGAATTGTTCATGACCAATGGTTTGGACTCTGCAATGGATGCTGCAAGCCGAATTGTAGAGTTCAACAACGGCGTTGTACTGATTGAAACACTCGACCCCTGAGGTTTTTTTCTCGGGTTTTTCAATTCGGCGTCTTGAAATACGAAAGGCGGGTCGGCGAATCGCATGGCTGTAAAGAAGTCGAAGAAGAAGGGTGGCCCGAACATCCAGCAGGCCGCAGGTCTGATTCGATATTTCGATGAAGAGAGCGACGATGCAATTCAAATTTCGAAGGGCACGATTTACTTCGCTTGTATTGCAGTCAGTATCGTCATTTATCTCTTGAATCACGGCGTTCTTCAGTGGGCTTGGGCTCAACTCACCGGCTTCTGATTATTCTTCTTCGGCAAGATCGATGAAGGGGATTTCGTCCTCACTAAGTGCCGATTGTGTTCTAATCGCCTCCTTGGGGAGTTCCTCAAATTCAAGCACTTGATCGGTGAGGTCCAAATCATCGGCTTCAATCGATGCCATTTCCTCCAATACATCTCCACCCTCAAACTGGGCAGCAACTTCAGTTCTAGGATCAGCCTCGATGATGTGTGCTTCGGCTCTGGCAAGAGCACGTTCAACTCCGGTTGCCGAGCGGTCGTGCAAGGCATCCTTTGCAACCTCACATTCTGCATATGCTGCGCCGATTTCTTCGAGAGCCAAATCACCATCCCAACCATCGGGTGCATCATCGGCAAGTGAAGGCAAATCCTGTTCTAGCGATTCTGCCTTCGTTCGAATTGAATCGATGGTGTTTGACAGGTCCTCCCGTCCATATTCAATGAGTGCTTCCCATTTTTCTTTCTCCTCTGTAGAAGCAACTCCTGTGCTCTTTGCGAACCGATTCTTCCACTTCGCCTCCCATGGATTCCTTCCCAAGGCTGCAGCCAAATCAAACACGATACGGGCGCGCCTCTTCAGAGGGCCAACGATTTTGATGCCATTGAGGAAACATGTCGATAGCAAACCCATCCCCCAATAAGATCGACTTTCTATGGTGATGCTCACTTCGGGGTCCGATACAACGAGAACCCATCGTTGTTGATCAAAACCAGGCAATTCAGTCACCCGGGGGGGCTCATGCGCACCGAAGCAACGAAGCAATGCATCTGTCACATCCCCCAGGAACAAGCTTCCTTCTGCACCCGGAAAATTTGCATGACGTAGGCGTGCATCTTGATCAATTTTCATCTCGGGGTCACCCGAATGAACCTGAGCAAAAAGTTGCGAATCAAGTCCGTCCAGCAGAGATTCATTGGTGATGTTCATCGCCTCCTAGGGTCCCCTTCTGACCTTGCGACACAAAGAACAACTTCAATACGTTCCACGTTTTGTACGGTTCGGAGCGGCAAACATGGCGAAGAAGAAGGCCTCCGGCGACGATAAAGCAATCGAGAACCTACAGAGCGTTCCCGGCGTAGGAAAATCAACTGCACAAAAGTTGGTTGCGGGCGGGATTCGTACTGCAAATCAATTGGCAAAAGCGAGTATGAAGAAACTCATCGCAGCGGGCCTTACTTCTGCCACAGCCAAGAAATTGATGGCAGCTGCAGCCAAGTCCACGGCCAAGAATGCGGTGAAGACGGCTAAGGCAGCGCCAAAGCAGGCAGCAGCGAAAGCCAAGACTATCGCGATGACAGCCAAAACTGCAGCCTCGAAAGGAACTGCGAAAGCCAAGAAAGCCATACCGGCGAAGAAAAAATCACCTGCCAAGAAGGCCAAGGTCAAGAAAAAGGATGACAAGACGGTTGAGGTCAAGAGCAACGTTATTCCGACACCTAATTGGAAGGACAAAATCAAGAAATGGAAAACAAAGGACTGATTCATTCTTCTTTGGAATGTCCTTGAGCTCCTTCCTGTACGCGTTGCGCCATCTGTGCGCGATGGTAGATTTCACGAAGGCTTTGGTCACTAATTTCCAAGTAGACCCGCGTTGTTGAGATGTTTGAGTGCCCCATCAATCTCTGGATGCTGACCAAATCCACCCCTCGCTCCAAAAGGCCTGTAGCAAAGTTGTGTCGAAGTGTATGAGGGCTGAGTTTTGATCGGGGAATATCTGCAGCATCAGCCATTGAATCCATCAATTTTTGAACTGCTCGAGGGGTCAAGCGTCGCCCTCTGCGATTTAGGATCAAGGCATCTCTGTGCTCGTCACCTGGTGGATGGCGTTGGATTATCATCGCCCGAATTTGGTTGTATGCCTCAATTGCATTTACGGTAGCTTCGGTGAACAATACCAATCGATCTTTACCGCCCTTACCTTCACGTACGGTGGCAGAGAAATCGTCGATATCAACCGCTGATCGATCCAATGCGCACAACTCAGAAACTCTCATGCCTGTATCGAGAAACAATGTGATGACTAGATTGGCAAACGGGTTTTCGCTCGTAGCTGCGGCTTCTTTCAGTCGCTCCATTTCTCGATAGGTCAGTGTTTTTGGTAGACTTCGCCCCTTTTGTGGTCTTGTTACCCAGTCTGGAACTCGGTGCCCAAGCCAATTCAATAGATGGCTCACCGATGCCAGCCGCGCATTGATGGTTGCTGAGGCAAGATTTGAAATGGACTGAACCCACAAATCCAGACGCCCATTGTTCGGGTCTACCCATCGAGAAATTTCCTTGACACTGATGTTCTGTAATGCATCCCAAGAGGGTTTCAATTCACCCGGGATTTCGGTTAGAAGGAATTGCTTGGTTGCGGTTCGATAAGAGCGAAGTGTGTGAGCGCTTTTCTTTTCACTCGCCAGCTGCATTTCATAGCAGCCATGCCATGGCAAATCTGCGAGTCTTACCAGTCGACTTGGGAGTCCAAATGGTACCCCGATGACCTCTTCTGAAAACGGGGTCGCCATTCGCCCCCTCAAGGTCGGATCCGACCAACCATTTTCAGCCAATTCCCGTCTTTCTTCATTCTGCATGCGCTTCCGTCCTGAGGCCAAAGACCTCTGCAATCCCATCCCCGAAGGGATTCGGCAGTCAGGGTATACGGGTATGAATGCTGCGATAGTGCTCAAAGATTATCCGCCCAGATGGTGGGCGTTTTTCAATTGCCGAGGGATTAGCGGCGCCGTGTTCTCCAATGGAATTCGGGAGCCTTTGCAGCCCATGCAGCCTCATTTTCTACCGAGTGCTCGACATTCCATGGATGCACCTTCTCCGGGGAGTTTATTCGAGCGTCAATCGTTTGTTTGATGAGAGG